>JAGVGS010000014.1 GCA_020057015.1 Candidatus Omnitrophota bacterium
GCTGCATCAGCGGCAGCGCCTCTGGCGCCAGCGTAAAGCCCAGCTGGGCCGCCAGGCGATGGCCGCGCAGAATGCGCAGCGGATCCTCGCGAAACGTGCCGGGAAAACACGGCTGCAGCACGCGCTGCTGCAGGGCGGATAGACCCTGCAGAGGATCCACGAGCGGTCCGGGCTGCTGCGGCTGCCGCAGCCAGTCGGCCAACGCCACGGCCAGCGCGTTGGCAGTGAAATCCCGCAGCGCGAGATCCTGCGCCAAAGTGGGCGCGCGATAATCGCCGATATCCAGCTCCACCGTCCCCGAAGCCTGCGCGATCACGACCCGCGCCGAGCCGAATGCTTCATCGAGCAAGACAAACGCGCCCCCCAATTCGGCGGCCAAGGCCTGTGCCAATGCCAGGGCCCCGCGCGGGACGATGAGGTCGATGTTCTCGTAGGCCGCCTGGCGGCCCAGCCATTGGTCGCGCAACCAGCCGCCGACGAGATGGCAGCGCAGCGCGCGGCGCTGGGCGAGCGCCTCGACGCGGCGCAGCAGCTCGATGAGGAGGGGCGAAGGGGGTCGGTTCATGAGGTGACAAATATTATAGCCCTGTGAAGGCTTTAGCGGCGGTCTTGACAATGCGGGAACATCTGGCACAATAAGACATCATCCGTATGGCGCGACGATCGAAGGCTCAAGAGCTCCTCGAATTTGAAATCAACTTCTACCAGAAACTCCTCCGCGCGTATCCCGATTTCGTAGACGTCTTGATCCCGCTCGGCGAAGCGTACACCCGCCGGGGGCTCCATGACAAAGGGCTCGAAGTCGATCTGCGGCTGACCCAGCTGCGCGGGGAGGATCCGGTGGTGTGGTACAACCTGGCCTGCACCTATTCCCTGCTGGCGCGGGTCGAGGAAGCCGGCCAGGCGCTGCGGCAGGCCATTGAGCGCGGGTACACCGACCTCGACCACCTGCGCAAGGACCCGGACCTCTTGAACCTCAAGCGCTCACCCGCGTACCGCCAAGTCCTCGACCTGCTCACTGGGCACGCCGGCCCGCAGCCCCTCAAGCCCACGTCCGACGCCAGTTAGCCGCTAGCGCGGCGCCCACAGACCCCGCCGCTGGGTCCGCGCCTCCTCGACGCACTGCCGAAAGGCCTCCACATGCCGCACGTTAGGCGGAATCGTCAGCAGCGTCGCCCAGCCGCCCCGCAAGAGCTCCGCGTTGACGAACACCTCATCCGCATACACATAGGCGAGCAGGCGGCCATAGCGGTCATGCGTCTGCGCGTCAAGCTCCAGCCGCAGCGCCCGGTCCGCCACCAGCCGGCGGTTGGCTTCGGTGGCCTCCTGGGCCAGCGGCTCAGGGTCCACCACCCAGGCGGTCCCTTGCCGGCGGCGCGCCTCAGGCGCATCCAAGCCGATGTAGCGCACCAGGCGCCCATCGGTGAGCTTAATGGTGTCGCCATCGATGACGCGAGCCGCGCGAAGGGTGTCGCGCGGGGCCGCGGCCCCGAGCACGACTGCCAGTAGCAAGCCGCTTAGGGCGCAACGCAGCACGCGCCGCACGATCGTCAACGCGCGGCCCCGCTCTCGGCGGCGCGGATGCGCTCGGTGATGGGCGGGTGATCGTAGAACAGCCAGACAACCCAGCGCGGCGGTTGCGGATCGGCGAGGTTGAGGGCACTCAAGCGCCGCAGCGCCGCGGCCAGCGCCCCCGGCGCGGTGGTGGCCGCCGCAAACCGATCGGCTTGCCACTCCAACGCGCGGGAGAGGGCATGCTGCAGCGGCATGCCGATGACGCCGAGCATCGAAAACCAGAGCATGAGCGCGGGAAACCCGGCCGGATCAGCCAGACTGTGCAGCCCGAGCCTTGCCAGCCACCACGGGGCCGCGTGCGGTGTCAGCGACAGCGCGAGCCACGAGCCGGCAGCACTCAAGGACAGCAATTTCACGATATGCCGGTAGCGGTGATGGGCCAGCTCGTGCGCGAGCACCCCTTCGATCTCTTCAGCCGGAAACTCCTGCAGCAGCGTATCCGAGAGCAGCACGCGCCGCGTGCGGCCGAGGCCCGCCAGCGCCGCGTTGGCCTTGCGCGTTTCTCTGCCTAAGTCGAAGCGGAACACCCCCAGCACCGGCAGCCCGACCCGCGCGCAGAGCGCGGAGAGCCGCTGCTGCAGCGCGTCATCCTGCACCGGGCTCGTCTTGTAAAAGATCGGCAGGAGCCACGTGGGAAAGACGCGGGCCAGCACCACGCTGAACGCGACCCAGCCGACGGTGGCGTACAGCGGCCAATGGACGGGGGCTTGCCGCAGCAGCGCGTAGAGCCCCTGCAGCACGACCAGGCTCAGCAGGCTGCCCACGGCCACATGCTTGGCTTCGCGCACCAGCCACCCGTTGAAGGAGAGCCGCGAGAGGCCAAAGCGGTGCTCGAGGCGAAAGCTGGTGTAGAAATGCAGCGGCCACAACAGCACGTATTGCGCGCTGCCGAGGAGGGTGAGATACGCCAGCCACTGCACCGCGAACACCGGGCTGATCCCCTGCGTCCACCGCGCGAGCCCGTGCGACATGCCCGAGACTTGCAGCCCCAGCAGGAACAACGCGCTGCAGGCCAGATCCAGCAGGACGAGGCGATAACGCAGGCGCGCGTAGGCGCGCGCCGGGGGTAGCGCCTCGCTCATGGGGTGACCGGGGCGACGGCC
>JAGVGS010000044.1 GCA_020057015.1 Candidatus Omnitrophota bacterium
CACCCCCCAGCCTTCCGCGCGCCGCATGGCACCCCGGGGCAATTCACGGCGCTGCGTGCGCGGATTGCGGGCGTCGATCTCGGCATCGACCAGGCGATTCAGCGCCATGCCGATCACGCGGCCGGCAACCGCCGCCACCACGATGAGTGCCATCAGCGAAGGGGTCGGCCAGGCGCGCGCCGCGAGCACCATGCCGGCGGCAATCAGCGGCAGCGAAAAGAGGCTATGCTCGAGCTTCACGAAGCTGGCGTACGTGGCCAGCCGACCGGACGCGCGCGAAGCGCTCACAGCAGAAACGGCAGCAGCAGCGGCCCCACGGCCCTGGCAATCGGCACCGCAGAGCCTGCCACCTCCAAAACCCCCTTGGACAGATATAAGGCGGAATTGAAGGTGCCGGTCAGCAGTCCGGCGACCGTGCCCACCAGCGGCGGCCCACTCATGGTGCCCACCAAGACCGAGCGCGGAATCTCGAGCACCCCGCCGACCAAGTACGCCAGCCCCCGGAAAATGTCGGCGTGCGCAGGCGCGGGCCAGGCCAACCACACGACCCCCACCACCGCCAACGCCGCAGCGCCACGCATCGGCCGCATGCTAGCGCCGCCTCTTCTTCGTGCCCCAGGGGTCAAAAGCCGTGCTCACCTCCACGGCACCGGCAAAAAATGTCTGGGCCGCGCGGGCGGCGCCGGCCATCACGCCTACCACGGTGCCGGCCACGGGAGGCCCGTGCATCGAAGCCTCCAGGATGGTCAGGGGCCAGGCCAACACCGTCCCGATCGTCATGTCACCCAGGCCATGCAGCACGCTGGGTTCATGGTCAGCGGCCCCCGCGCGAAGCGGGCCGGCCAAGAGCGCGCTGGCCACGAGCATCGCGCAGGCTACCCGCCGTAATGCCATCCGGTGTCCATCAGTGTAAGCGCCGGCTCATCGCGCTGCACGCCGGCGTCGATGACCTCGCCGATCACCAGCGCATGATCGCCGTGGATGTTGGCAATCTCGCGCACCTCGCACTCGAAGTGCGCCATGGCCTCCTCGAGAATCGGGGCCCCGGTCTTGCCCGGCCGATGGGGCACCCCTTTGAGTTTTTCTCCCGCCGCAGCGGCGGGCTTGACGAAGTGCTCGGCCAAAAGCTTCTGCTGCTTGCCCAGCAGATTCACCGAGAAGACGCGGCTCGCCTGCACCATCGCAAACGAATGCGAATCTTTGCGCACACATAACGCCACCAGCGCCGGCGTAAAGGAGACCTGCGTGAGCCACGTAGCAGTAAAGGCGTTCAACACGCCATCCTGTGCGACGCCTACCACATAGACTCCGTGCGGGATCTTACGCAGCACGGTTTTCTTGGCCTGCGGATCCATCGCTAGCGCACATACTCCCGCAAGAAGGCCAGGGTCTTCTGCCACGCCTGGACTGCGTCTTCAGGCCGATACGCTTCCGGGCGGGTGTTATTGAAGAAGGCGTGGTCCGCCTGCGGATAGATGGCCACTTCCCCGCGCTTGCCATGGTCTTTCAAGCCCTGCTGCAGCCGCTCGACTTCTTGCCGCGTCACCCAGCCGTCCTTCGCCCCCCAATGGAACAGCACCGGGCACAGCAGCCGGGCGATGGATTCGATCGGCGGCACTTTGCCGTAAAACGGCACCACGGCCTTCAGGTCTGAGTTATGCGTAGCCTGGGTCAGCACGAAGGTGCCGCCCATGCAAAAGCCCACGGCGCCGATTTTTTGCGGATCAATAAAGGGCTGCTGCTTGAGCCACGTGATGGCGGCGTTGAGGTCGCGCAGCACCTGCTGCGAGGAGAGCGCATTCATGAGCTCGGCGGCTTCCTGGGCATTGGCGGTCACTTTGTGGCCTTGCCGCGAATACAGGTCGATTGCCAGGGCGGCAAAGCCCTCGGCCGCCAGGCGCCGGGCAATGTCTTTGATGTGGTCGTTGAGGCCCCACCATTCATGCAGCACGAGCACCGCTGGGGCGGCTGTCGCCTCTGCCGGGCGCGCCAAAAATGCCGCCACCGAGGCCTTGTCGCTCACCAACTTGACGGTTTCCGATGCGACAGATGCCACATTCGCGCTCATTTGGCCGATTCAACCGCACATTCTACAGACGAAACTTTCAGTGTCGAGTCGTTTGATCCAACAATTCGGTGGCGTCCTTGACTATCAGTCCCCAGTCGGTTCTCATCAATCAATAACGCATCATGAAACAAGGAGCGTTGCTCTTGGGTCAAACGCTTGCGGGCAAGAGCCAAGTATTCCTTTTCGATATCTACACCGATACTGTGCCGCCCGGCTCTCATAGCGGCTAGCAACGTGGTCCCGCTGCCTGCAAATGGATCGAGCACTGTATCATCCATAAAAGAGAACATGCGGACCAGTCGATAGGCCAGCTCTACAGGAAATGGCGCCGGGTGCTCCTTGGTAGACGCGCCGGTGATTCTCCAAAACTGTAAGAACCACTCACTGTATTCCTTCTTGGTCAACATGCTGCACCTTCTTTGCTCCAGGGTGGGCTGCCGATACCCCCCCGATTTGCGCTGCATCAGAATAAATTCAATATCATTCTTGATGATGGCGTTGGGCTCGTAGGGCTTGCCGAGAAAACCTCCGCCATTTTGGACCTCGTATGTAGCGTTGGCGATCTTGTGCCAAATAATCGGATTCAGGTTGTCAAAGCCAATGTGCCTGCACATGACGCAGATGTCGGCATGCAAAGGCACAACCACATGTCGCCCAAACTGCCTGCGAGAGAGACAGACGTCTCCCACGACGCACACGAGGCGCCCCCCTGGAACTAATACACGAAAGCATTCCATCCATACCATCTTGAGATACCCCAAAAAGGCCTCGTAGTCGGCGACGTGTCCTAACTGCCGGGGGTTCTCCTTGTACCGCTTGAGCGTCCAGTAGGGTGGTGACGTGATGACCAAATGGACGGATGCGTCTGGAATGAAGGAAAGGTCTCTCGCATCGCCGAGGACTAGCCTGTGTCTTGTGCCGTGCGCCATCTCAATGCTCAGGTCGTGCGCAACGTAATGTGCGCCAAAAAGGCGTTAATGAAATCATGAATCCGCAAATCAGAGGCGGGCTCTGTAAAGGCGCCTTGTAGTCCCTGCGATGCGCCTGATGTAAGAAAGCAGGCGGCGCTATAATGTCGCTCTCTAATGAGCTTGCGACAGAATAGCTCGTACCGCTTCGCATAAGAAGCTCCCTGGAACTCAGGAAACACCTTGAAGTGAGGCTCTTTCACCTTCACCGGTGACTGGGAGCCTGGGCAATCCTCCAGCAAGAATAAATACCCCAGCCACGGCTGAATAGTACTACGGAACGCCCCTTCACGAAACGCAGTCCACAAGTCCAGTGCGCTGCCTATTGCCTCTTCTGTGCGGTTGTTGAAATTATTGCCGAAGGAGGGACCTACCTGCGACTTGGTCTCTACCGCCAAAACCAACTGGCCTTTGTGCACCACGAGCAGATCCCACTCCTTGGTAGGTCGAAAGAAACCAGGCAACTCAATAGCTCGCTTTCGAAAGATTGCCTTGGGTGAAGCGCCGGCCTCCTCAGCCAGCCGAGCAAAAAGATCAATGAATTCATCCATCTGGGCGCCACCGGTCACCGCCGCACGCGCCCCTTTGTCCACATTGGTTCCCGTGCCTTGTCGCTGTGCCTGATGACCCCGCGTGGCCCAAAAATGCCGAACAGCCTGCTGAATCTCTTTTTCCCAGCCCGCCATCAGTTGAGCATCTCAACTTAGATAAGGCGCACGTAGCGCTCAAGCGGCAGGCGCCAGACCGCCACGCCGCAATATCGATCGCCTTCCGGGCAGTAGGGCTTCACCCCGCCCTGCGCGCGCACCCAGCAGGGGGCCCGCAGATACTGCGCGATCAGCGGGAACTTGCGCGCGACCTCGCCGACCTCGTCCCGGCTGGCCGCCCAGATTTCCTCCTGCGCGGTGTAGCACAGCCGGTGCACCCACTTATGATGGAAATGCAGCAGGTCGCCCGACTCTTCGAAGCGGATCGGGAATGCGTTGGGCAGCAAGTAGAGCGCCGACGCTTCCGGCACGCCCTGGGTCAGGAGCTGGTCGATGGCCTGCCAGGTGCGCGCCATGATGCGCCGGTACTCGGCCTCAGCCTCCGGGGCAGCGGCGATGAGGGGCGGCACGATGTAGTCCGGATGGCCGCTGACAAAATGCGCCGCCAGGATGGGCCGCGAGCCCGGCACCATGCGGTGGCGCTGGTCCTGCGAGTCAGCCGTATGCGAGATCTTTTTCTTGAAGGTGAAGTGCGGGTGGCTCATCGTCCGCGAGAGTTTGCTCATCGTGGTGAGCGTCAGCGCCTCGGAGAGGTACGGATTCTGTGTTGGGTCCAGCACGAGGGCAATGGCCTGCGCATCGGCCAGCTGCGCGCGGGTCAGTCCCAGCACCGAGCGCACCGCTTGCGCCATCGTCACTTGCGCATGCGCGTTGCAGTCGATGAGCTTGGAGGTGGCCCCCCCCAGGTCTTGGTCGAACTCTTCGATGAACTGGCGCGTGGTGCCATTGCGCGCGGCCCCATGGAATTGCTGATAGGCCTGATATTCCAGCGTTCGCTCCAGCGGGATGGGCTGATCGGCCAGCGCCATGAAGCGCGGGTCGATCTTCGAGACTTCTTCCACCATGCGCTGCACCACGAGGCGCTGCTCCAGCGGGGCGTCGAACTGCTCGCAGAGCCGCCAATAGCGATGGAGCGTCAGGCCGCTGATCGTGTGGTACAGGTG
>JAGVGS010000170.1 GCA_020057015.1 Candidatus Omnitrophota bacterium
ACCAGGCGCGCCGCCCCCTCGGTGTGCGCCTCGGCGATAAATTGCCGCGCCACCTGTTCCACCGATTGGCGCACTACTTGGGCGAGGGCACCGCGCGTGAGCCGCTGCGGCCGCGCCAATTGAGCCCCCAGGCGCAACGCCGCCGGCAGGCGATCCTGGCTCGTCGGAAAATACTCACGCAGATGGCGGGCGATGTCCGCGGGGCTGGTCAGGCTCGGCAGCACGTCGATGAAGCGCAGCACGCTGCCCTTGACGGCCGCATCGCCCAAGCACCAGGTGAGCACTTGAGCGGTCCAGCGGTTGAGGGCCGAGAGGTGGGCGTGGTGCCGGCGCGCCGCGGCGAAGAGCTCGCGGCCGATTACTTGCGTGCGCTCCTCGAGCGCGTGCGAGTCGAGTGCTCTCATGCGGGGTGGATGTAGTATACTACGATTGCCATGGCCAGTGAGATCGTCCAAGTGCAGGGCCATATCGTGGATTCGCTGATTCTGCCGAAGGTCCTCGATGAGATCATGGACCATCGCGGCACCTTCGAGATCCTGGCCATCGAAATCGGCAAGCGCAAGACCGACACCTCCCGCGCGCGGCTGCGCATTCTTGCCCCCTCGCCGCGCATTCTTGCCCAGATCCTCAAGCGCATCGCCCGCCTCGGGGCGCTGCCGCTGCATTTGCGCGACATCTCGCTGGTGCGCGCCCCCAAGGAGGGGGTGTTTCCGCCGGATTTCTACTCCACGACCAACCTCCCCACCGAGATCCGTTTCCGCGGGCGCTGGCGCCCGGTGCAGCGCATTGAGATGGACTGCGGCATCGTGGTCGAGCCCACGACGGGCCGCGCCGTCTGCACGCCCATTGCCCGTGTGCGCAAGGGCGACTGGGTGGTGTGCGGCTCCGAGGGGGTCAAAGTCTCCCCGCTGGAGCGCGCCCGCGAAGCGCAGGTGTTCCAGTTCATGGGCAGCGCCGTCTCCTCTGAGAAGCCCAAGGCCCAGCTCATCAAGCGCTTAGCGCGGGAGATGCGCGCGATCAAGCGCGCGGGCCAGAAGATCCTGTTCGTGCTGGGCCCGGCGGTGATCCATACGGGCAGCGCGCCCTATGTGGAGCGCCTGATCAAGGCCGGCTACGTGGACGTGCTGTTTGCCGGCAACGGCCTGGCCACCCATGACATCGAGTCGGCCCTCTTCGGCACCTCGCTCGGGGTGCGCCTCGACCGCGGCGAAGCGGTGAAGGACGGCCATGACCACCACATGCGCGCCATCAACACCATCCGCTATTACGGCAGCATCCGCGAGGCCGTGCGCCGGCGGATCCTCAAGTCCGGCATCATGCACGCCTGCGTCACGCACCAGGTGCCCTACGTCCTCACCGGCTCCATCCGCGATGATGGCCCGCTGCCCGATGTGCTCCCCCATGTCGTGGAGGCCCAGGAGGCCATGCGGCGGCATATCCCCGGGGTCGGGATGGCGCTCATGGTCGCCTCGACCCTGCATTCCATTGCGACCGGCAATCTGCTGCCGGCCACGGTGAAGACGGTCTGCGTCGACATCAACCCCGCCGTCGTGACCAAGCTCTCCGACCGCGGCACGTTCCAGGGCATCGGCATCGTGTCGGATACCGAATCGTTCCTCCGCGAGCTGATACGCGCCCTGCGGGTCTAACGCCGGCCATGCCCCGCTCGGCTTCTGCCGCACCCATCTTGCTGATGTGCCCGCCCACGTACTACGCCATCAGCTATGAGATCAATCCCTGGATGAGCCTCAAGCGCCCGGTCCACGTGCAGCGCGCGCGGCTGCAATGGGAAGCGTTGTACCGCCTGCTCACGCAGCGGCTGCGCGCGAAGGTGCAGCTCTTGGCCCCTCACCCCGAGGTGCCGGACCTGACGTTCACCGCCAACGCAGGCTTGGTCTGCGGCCGCACATTTATCGCCAGCCATTTCCGCTATCCCGAGCGCCAGGGCGAAGAGCCCATCGTCGGCCGCTGGGCGCGGCTGGCCGGTTACCGAGTGGCGCGCCTGGAGCCGCGCTTTCACTTCGAAGGCGAAGGCGACGCGCTGTGGGTGGGCTCGACGCTGCTGGTGGGTTTTCGCTTTCGCTCAGACGCGGCCGCGCATGAACCCTTAAGCCGCCTGGTGCGCGCCGAAGTGCTGGCCCTGGAGCTGGCGGATAAACGTTTCTATCACTTGGACACGTGCTTCAGCCCGCTGTCGGCGCACACCGCGCTCTGGTACCCGCCGGCCTTCGACCGCTACGGCCAGCGCGTGCTGCAGCGCTTAATCCCTGATTTGATTGCCGTTTCTGAGCGCGATGCGCTTCGCTTTGCGTGCAACGCCATCGTGCTGGGCCGCCACGTCATCCTCCAAACCGGCTGCTCAGAGCGCCTGCGCCGGCAGCTGCAGCAGCGCCGCTTCAGTCCGCACCCTGTGGAGCTCTCGGAGTTCCACAAAGCCGGCGGGTCGGCCAAGTGCCTGGTCTTGCATCTCTCCTCCCATGCCTGAAGTGCCCTTGACCTTGATGTGGCGCCTGGCAGTCGCGGCCCTGGGAGGTTTGGCGGTGGGCATCGAGCGCGAGTGGTCGGTCAAGCGCGGCCGCCATGTGCCGCACTTCGCCGGCACGCGCACGTTCTTGCTGCTGGGCCTGTTGGGGGCCTTGGGGGCGCATTTCATCACCACCGGCTTGGCCGCGGCCGGGGCGAGTCTTATTATCGCGGCCGCTTTGCTCGTGGTGGTGGCTTATGCGATCACCTCAAAGAAGGAAGATGTGGGAGGCACCACTGAGGTCGCAGCGCTCATCGTGCTGGCCGCCGGGGCGGTAGCCGGCACCGGGCAGCTGACGCTGGCCAGCGCGCTCTTCGCGCTCACCACGCTCGTGCTCGTCGAGAAGAGCCGCTTTCACACCTTTGTCGCACGTATCCGCTCGTATGAGTTAATGGCCGCGGTGCGCTTTGGCGTGCTGGCCCTGGTCGTCTTCCCGCTATTGCCTCCCGGGCCCATCGGCCCGCCGCCTGGCTTGCACCCGCAAGAGCTCTGGGCGCTGGTACTGCTGTTTTCGGGCCTGAGCTTCCTGAGCTACTTGGTCCTGCGGATGATCGGGCTGCAGCGCGGCTATGGCGTGGCCGGGTTGCTGGGCGGATTGATGTCCTCGACGGCCGTAACGCTGCATTTTTCCCGCGATAGCCGACAGCAGCCGGCCCTGGGCCCGCTGCTCGCCACGGGGGTGATTGCCGCGTGCACCACGCTGCCGGCACGGGTGGTGCTCCTAACCGCCGCCCTCAACCCGCACCTAGCGTTGTACGCGCTGCCTTACCTCGTCCCGCCGTGCCTGGGCGGACTGCTGGTGATCGGCCTGGCCCTGTGCCGCCGCTCGCGCACCTCGCCCAGGGCCAACTTGCCCCGCAACCCGTTACGCCTGGCCGCCGCGATGACTATGGCCGGGGCTTTTCAGCTGGTGTTGTGGCTGACAGGATGGCTGACGCAGCAACTCGGCACCTCAGGGCTGCTGGTCTCCGCAGGGCTGGCCGGGCTGACCGATGTCGATGCCGTCATCTATTCGATGTACAAGCTCGGCACCGCGGATGCGCTGGTCGCCACGGCGGCCAAGGCGTTGGCCGTTGCGGTGTTGGCTAATACGCTCTTTAAGGCGGGCTTGGCACTAGTGGTGGGCCGCGGCGTCTATCGCGCCGCAGTCATCGGGGGCTTTGCGGTCCTCATTCTCAGCAGCCTGGCTCCCCTGCTGCTCTTGCCTTAGTCCCTCCGGTGCTTAGCCGAAGTAGGCCGGCGCGCGGCCAGGCTTCCACTTGATGTTGCAGCCGATGCTGGGCTTCTGAAGCGCGGCCACCGGCTGGCCGGCCAAGACCGCCTCCAGCGCCGCACGCAAGTCGCAGCCATTGAGCGGCTTGCCATTGCCCGGGCGGCTGTCATCCAGCTGCCCGCGATAGACGAGCGTGCGGTCGGGCCCAAAGAGGAAGAAATCCGGCGTGCAAGCCGCCGTATAGGCCTTGGCGGTCTCTTGGCTCTCGTCGTAGCATAAGGGGAACGTGAGTTTAAGCTCTTGCGCCATCTGCTTGAGCTGCGCCGGCGCGTCGTCGGGGTGGCTGCGCACATCATTCGCGCTGATGGCCACGATCCCTAAGTTCTTCTTCGCGTAGTCCTGCCCCAGGCGCGCCAGCTCATCCTTCACATGCACGACATAGGGGCAGTGCCGGCAGATGAACATGACCAGCAGGGCTTGTTGGTCGGCAAACGTCGCCAGGGAGATCTTCCGTCCCGAGACCACGTCCGGCAGCGAAAAATCAGGCGCGGCGGTGCTGAGGGCGAGCATCGTCGAGGGAGTCAGGGCCATGCGGAGCTCCTTGAGGCGTGCAGCAAGCGCGCTAGCGCCGCGCGGTCAGGACGTGGTTGATCTTCGCCGCGAGGATGAAGTCGTTCTCAGAGAGCCCGCCGATCGCGTGCGTGGAGAGTTCGATCGCCAGCTGCTTATAGCCGGTCAGATGCAGATCCGGATGATGGTCTTCAGCTTCGGCAATGGGGGCAATCTGCTGGATCAACGCGATCGCATCGAGAAAATTGCGGCAGGTCACGGCGCGGCGCAGCGTCTTCGCATCGGCTAGCGCCCAGCCCGGCACATCGCGCAGCAACGCGGTGGCCGCACTCAGCGGCAGGGGGCTGAGGCCGCCCTCGCACGGCCGGCATTTGCGCGACCCTAAGGACGGCTCGCCCATGGCCTCAGGGCCGCTCGATTTTCACGATCAGGTACGGCACCGTGGCCTTAGGCAACTTCAACAAAAACCGCTCGCCGACCTTCTTGCCCAGCAGGTTCTTACCCAGCGGAGAGGCCATCGAGAGTTTGCCGTTCGGGGGGTCGGCTTCTTCCGGACCCACGAGCAGGTAGGCAAACTGCTCCTTGGTCTGCTCGTCCTTCAGCGTGACTTGCGTGCCCACGCGCGCTTCCCCGCGCTTGATGTCCAGGTCATCGATGATGCGCACGTGCGTCAGCTTCGCATCCAGATCGCCCAGGCGCCGGGCGACATGCTGTAGCCGCTCGCGGGCCGCGTGGTACTCGCCGTTTTCGCGCAAATCGCCCATGGCCGCGGCGCGAGAAACCTCCTCGGTCAGCTCGCGCTTTTGCTGGATCAGCGACTTGTGCTCAGCCTGCAGCTTGCCGAGGCCTTCCTTGGTAAGGTACGTATCGCTCATGGGCAGAGAACCACAAGGCTCCGGGTGCAGGCGCACCGGGAGCCTTGGATTGTTCGCGCGAACAAGCTTACTTCGTCCACTTCTTCTTCGATTCCTCCATCGCCGGGGCCTGAGCCGCGCCCGGTTCGGTGGTGGGCACTTCCCAGCTGCTGGCCGGCAGCGTCTCGCTGCCTGCGGTGGTCCAGGTGGCTGGCTGGGCCGCCGTGCGCCCATCCGTGACGATGCAGTTCTCGTACGAGGTGGACACCGGGAAACCGTTGAAGCCCGGCACCCAGAACGTGATGAGATCGATGGCGCCTGACCCTAAGCGCAGCACCCCGCAGCCCAGCCCTTTGCCGACGCCCGTGAGCGTCCCCACCAGCGGCGGGCCGGCTTTCGTTTCATTGACGATGTTCACGACTGGATCCACAAAGCAGGTAACCACGTTCAGCGCACCCCGGCCGATCATCCCGCCGGCTTTGCGGCCGTATTGCTCCGACTCCGCCGCATCATGAATCCCTAACCGCGCGGCCCACGCCGGTTGTGCCACAACCAGACACGCGACAAGCCCAAGTACAATCCGTTGGTGCGTCATGAATGCCTCCTGGTGTGCGATTGAGAGGTTTTCAGTCTAGCCCGAAAGGGTATCCCTGTCAACGCTGTCGGCATTTGCAGCTTTGCGCGCCAGACGGCGCTGGCTGAACACGATCCACCCGACCAGCCCCCCAATCATCGCAGCCGGCACCAATAGCAGGGCGGCAATGCTCCACGCGTAGCCTTGCGCTGCGCGCAGCCGCTGGGGCAGTTGCTGCGGATCAAAGAGCGCTTCTTTGCACCCAGGGCACGCGTGCGCGACACCCGCCACCGCGCCACCCACCATGAGCGCCGCGCCCACCCACAACAACCTCTGTCTGGCGTTCATGGTAAATGATACAGCATCCCGTAGACGAGCACGCCGGTGACCGACACATAGAGCCATAAGGGCCATGTCCAGCGCGCCAGGCGCCGATGTGCCGCCACGCGGTTGCACGCGGCTAGCCACAGTGTTCGGCCCACGAGCGGCACGATCACCAGGGCGAGCGCGGTATGTGAAATCAGCACGCTGAAATACACCGGTCGCCACCATCCGGTGCCGGTAAAGCGCGTGGCGCCTGCTTGCAGATGATACCGCACGTAAGAGACGAGAAACACGGCGGAGACCGCGCAGGCTAAGACCATGCACCAGCGGTGCGCCGGGATGCGCCGATGGCGGATCTGCCAGCCCCCGACGAGAATGAGCGCCGCGCTGGCGGCGTTGAGGCAGGCGTTGATGGCTGGCCAAGTCATCGCTTAGACCCCGCCTTGTGCTACCAGCTGCCGCACGTCGTGGATCAGCCGCTGGAGCGCTTCGGCTTCGAGCGCATCATAATAGCCGCGGATGTGCCCCGCTGCGTCCACCACCACGAGGCGCACGCTGTGCGTCACCGGCTCTGCTGCCGTGCCCTCGCTGCTGATCCCCAGACGAAAGCCTTCGCGGGACAACCGCCAGACATCGGCCTGCGCGCCGGTCAAGAACCGCCACTGGGCCGGATTGGCCCCCAAATCCCGGGCATAGGCAGCCAGCACCGCAGGGGTGTCATGCGCCGGATCCACGCTGATGGACAGCAAGCGCACGCCGGTGCTCAGAGGCAGCTGCTGGGCCAATTGCTGCAGGCGCTGGTTCATTAGCGGGCATTGGCCGGCACAGCGCGTGAAGATGAAGTCCACCACCCAGATGGCCCCAGCTAACTCGTCACGCGTAAAGGGCCGATTGGCTTCATCGCGCAGTGCGAAGGCCGGCAAGGCGCCAAAATCCGGCAATAGGGCCACAGGACGCGCCGCAGGAGGCTGCAGGATGCGGACAACACTCCATCCCACCCCGCCGCATAACAGGGCCGCCACCAACACCAGCACCGCGCGCGGCATCACAGGGGCCGCCACCAGGCGCGGTCGATGACCAGGAGCGCAAAAAGCAACGGCAGATAGATAATCGAGGCTCGAAACAGCTGCCGGCAGCCGCCGATCGAGTGCTGCCAAACGGCGATCAACACCGACCCCAAAAACGCCGCACTCAACAGGGCGGCGCCGAGGAAATACCAGGGCCCCACCATGCCCAGCACCGTGGGAAACACACTCACCGGCAGCAGCACCAAACCATAGAGCAGCGTCTGCCGCGCCGTGATCAGCCCCTCAGGCTCGAGCACCGGCAACACGGGAAACCCGGCGCGGGCATAATCCGCGCGGTGCACGACCGCAATGGCCAGAAAATGCGGCAGCTGCCAGATGAAGATGATGAGAAACAGGGCCCACGCCTCCAGGTCGAGCGTGCCGTGGGACGCGGCCCAGCCGATCACCGGCGGCAAAGCACCTGGCACCGCGCCCACCAGCGTCGAAAACGGCGTGCGGCGCTTCAAGGGCGTGTAGATCAGGACATAACAGACCCAGCTCAGGATCGCCACAGCGACCGCCAGAGCATTCGCCGCCCCCCCGATCACCACCACCCCCAGCCCTGACAGCAGCGCGCCAAAGAAGAGCGCTTGCCGAGGCTGCAACCGGTGCGTGGGCAACGGGCGCATGCGCGTGCGGCGCATCTGGGCATCCGGCTCCTGCTCCAGCCACTGGTTCAGCGCGTTCGCCCCCCCGACGACCAGCGCCGTACCCGCGCAGGTGGCCAGCAGCCGTACCAGCGAATCGCCCGGGCGCATACCCAGCCAATAGCCCACCGCGGTCGTGATGAGCACGAGGCTGCTCAGCCGAAATTTCGTGAGGTCGAGATAGGCGGGCAGGTCAATGGGCATGCGTGCGCTCATGTTCAGCAGCCAACAGCACGGCTTGAGCCAGCACTAAAGCACCGAGGGCGAGATGCAGCGTGCGGATCGGCACCCAGGACCGGTGCGCATAGACAAGCAGACCCATCAGTACTTGGAGGGTCACGAGCCAGGTCAGCCCTCGGGCGTAGGCACTCAGCCGGGAATGGCCGCTCCAGCGCCGGATACGCCCCTGCAGTACCATGACCAGTACCCAGAGGCTTAAGCCCCAGCCCATGTGCCAGAGCACGACGTAGCCTGTGTGCCGGATGATCGCCCCGAGCAGCAGCTGGACGAAGAAGAGGCTCGGCACCCACCAGCCGATGAGATGCGGATGCGCCGGCCCTTCCGGTGCCGGTGCCGGCACCGGCGCGGTCGCCCAGGCAGTCACGACCACCAGGCAGAACACGGTTTGGCCCAGGCACGCATGCGCGATGGAGATCGCAGGGGGCAAGAGCAGCAGCACCGTGAGGCCCCCGAGCAGCG
>JAGVGS010000130.1 GCA_020057015.1 Candidatus Omnitrophota bacterium
CGCCTCGCGGCGGGGCCCATCCACGCGGATCACCCGGCAGGAGCCCACAATGCGCGAGAAGGGGAAGATATTCCGAAACTCCCAGGGAATCCCGATGGAGACCGTCAGCGCCTCGCCCGGCGAGATCGACCCGCGCGCCCGCACCCGCACGTAGACCCCGCCCATGCTCAGATCGACCGTCTGGCCCAGGTACCCCCGGACGACGCCTGCTTCAGCCGCCAGCTTGTTCAGTTGGGCCGGAACCAGCAGTGGGATGCGCGTCCCGCTTCGGCGCTCAATGCGTTCTTGGGGCATGTGGGTCATTGGCCTCTGAGGGGCATCTTAACGCCCCCGGCGGCAACGCTCAATGAAAAATGACAGACCCGGCTTGTGCTTGCTCCGAGGCGCTGCGCCTCTGCAGGCATCCAACCGGGTCCAGCTGGCGATCTTTGAGAAGATGTACTCATCAGATGCTCACCGGGGGACCGCGCGCATGCCATCGGCATAAGTCAGGGATCCGCCATAGCCAGTACGCGTACGTTCGCCGCGCCGTCCCTCCTTGCTGCTGCTCCAGTCCCCAGCATTCGACCGCAGGACCCGGGTAGGGCGCCCAAGCGTTTACTGCCTCTGCCACCGATCGTACCGGCATCGCCTGATCCCGAGGACCGCGGCCAGCGCTGCTGGCCCTGCGTACCCTGCGCGCCGGGCTATCCGGATGGCCCTCCGAACTGACTGCTGCCGCGCAGTAACGGCGCCAACGGCTCCATCCCACCGCAAGGGAGATGCGAAACAGCAGAGGATCGGCAAGTCGCGCTGGCCAGGAGAGCGTTTCGTCCTCGCGAGTCGCATGCGCCCTCACCGGCACGTTCGGGACAGCAGGTGTCGACCTGGCGCGCAAGGCATGGCGAGGCGCTCGGAGTGCTAAGCCTATCGTCGATTGCCGTGACACTTCAAGCCACAACTGCTGCTGAATGAACGCGCTGTCGGCTGTCGCCAGCGGCCGCAGATGCTGCGCTACATAACTGGGGGCATAGACGGCGCCTGTCGGCGCGGCGCCATCGCGTTCAAGACCCCCGGCAGGGGCGAGCCGCTTGCTGGCCTCGCTGGGAAGCGCTACCAGCACCAGCCCGGCAAAAACCCCGAAGAGAAGCCAGCGGCTGCGCGTCATTGATTCGGTGTCACGGCATCTTTCGAAGCATCGTATTCGTCCGCCCCTGCCCCTAGCGTTGCGATAGCATTCACTTCAAACTGTCCGGTGGCCCGCTCGTACACCTTGAGGCGCCTCAGTGAGTCTGCCAGCGCCGGCGGCAGCTTGCCATCGACTGTAGTGGCCGCCACCCCACCTTCAATGAGTGCTATCATCGCGGCCCCGGCAGAGCGCACGAGGCCGGCACCCGCGGACGGCTCCAGATCGACGCGCACCATGCGGTCGTTCGCCGGCCCCAGGCGCGGCCACTGCAGGCTTTCCGCAGCACTGAAAACCCCATTGTTCCATGCCGCAGCACCCAGCGCCCCGCCTAGCCGGCCGCCGGTGACCGCCAGCTCGAGCAACTGCGGGATACGCTCGGCCACATCCGGCAGCACCACATCGAAATCTGCGCGGGTCAGCTCCAATTCCGGGTGTGCCCGAAGGAAAGCAGTGACCGCCTGTTCAGCTTGATCCTGATCCGTAGCGCCGTCGGCGACCAAGGCGAAACGGAAGGCCCCTTTCTTCTCTGCCTGTCCGCGCAGCTCGGTGAGCAACGTCTTATAGATGTAGGCTGCAGTCTGCGCTTCATCCAGCGCAGCCGCATCCTCGCCGCGCGGTTGGAACGTGGAGAGGCTGATTGGGAACCAGACTGGCTCTTTCACATCAGCATCCTGCTCGATCGCCCCTTGGCTCACATGCTGCCCGGTCATCAGCCCTGGATATCGGCTGGCCAAGGCGGCGCGCTGCAGGTCTTTCTGGTCCTGCCCCGGCACGGTCAAACGCAGGCTACGCAATTGGTCCCCGAACGGCAGCCCGGTCAAACTTCCCGCAGGCTGGGCGATGGGGCCTGGAATCACGACGGGTACGGCCGAAGGACCTGCTGGCGTGGGCAGCGGCATGTAGCCGACGCTGGGCAAGCCCACTAGACCTGGCCGCGGCTCGACCGCACCTTCCCCTTGGCGTACGGTTTCCGCCTTCCGAGCCGTCAGCGCAGCCTGCAACTGGGCAATGAGCTCGTCGTCGTGCGCCCCGGCCTGGCGCAGCAGCGCACTGAGCTGTGCCGGTTCTAATTCGGTCACATCGCCGAATTGCGAGCGCTGCAGTAGGGACCGAGCGGCTTCGTGTCCGGCGTCATCGGTAATACCTAATCGCGAGATGATCAGGTCGATCTCCTTGAAGAAGTCACCCGCGCCCTCGCCGCGCGGCAGGAACGTGCCCTCGAGCACGTCTTTCACCGGCTGGGGAACCCCGAGCATCTGAATCGCGGCCAAGAGCTTCACCAGGTGCTCCACCCCGTTGCCGGCTTCGGCAAGGCGCCGCACATCACCGAACAGTTGAATGTATAATGCGTTCTCCCAATGTGAAACACGGCGGGTCCGGTGCCGCTGCTCGAGCACCGTCTTGAGAGCGTCAACATTCTCCCTCAGAGTGAGCGGTCCCGTGGCACCCACCTGTGTGCCGGCCAGTTCGCGCAGCACATCTTGAACCCAAGCATCAGCAGCGCTGAGGCTGGCCTCTTGGCTGCCGCGCAGAAGCGGGCCGACGCGATCCACCAGATGACTGTTGACCGAGCTGGGCTGCTTTTCAGGGGTAGCGAACAGCAGCGCCAGGAATTGGCGGGCCTCCCCGGCATGCTCGCCAGTCAGTGGCACCTCACGAATGGCTGCGGCAATCGCCGCCGGATCGGTCGTACCGATAAAGGGCAACAATCGTGTCAGAAAAGGTACAAGCTCAGGAGCCCAATCTATCAACAGCTTTGTCCCATTCTCAAATAGCGTCTGCGCAGTGGGCACGCCTTGGTTTCGGGTGCGGGTATAGCGATCTTCCAACTCGGCGAAGAAGTCGGTCACATGCCTATTGCCCAGCGTGAAGGCCAAGACGCGCGCCGCTGGATCCTGAGCTTCCCCTGGCAGCTGCTCGAGGTGTCCCAGGAAGCGGCGGGCCGTGATCAGGTCCGCGCGGGTCTCGCGCAGCAGGGCCGCGGTCGAAGGCGTCTTGTCGCCCTGCCGGATCCGCTCCTCTAGCGCAGCTTCCTGCTTGGTGTATTGCGCGGTCTTGGCGTAAGAGGTGAGGGCGGCAATGATCGCCTTAGCATACGCGCCTTCAGCAGAGGTCCCAAAGCGCTCTTGCACCTGCTGGGTATTGCCGAGGCCGGCGTTGAGAAAAGCCTCCAGCTCCTCTGCGGTCTTCAGCTTGAGCTCCTCCAGGAAGCGCGTCGGCACCACAACCGGGACCTTAGTGCCGGCAAAGGTCGCGCCCCCCAGCAAGCCTTCGGCCAAGGCGGCCAGGGTGTGGTATTGCTCAGGCTGCAGAGGCAACTCCCCACTCAATTCAGGGAAGACAATATGCTCAAGGAGCTCATGTACCGCATCGGTGGCACTGCGGGCGTAGACCGTGATCTTGCCTGTCTCAAGATCAATGTCCGTGAAGGCGCTGAGGCGACGGCCGCCGCGTCCGGCTTCAAGATAGCTCGTGGTGGGAACGAATTGCAGCTCAAAGGAGCGGGTCTCGCCGGCAATGGTGACCTCTGCCGGGGGTGCCCGCAAGAGCTGCAACAGCCGTTCGGCCACTTTAGGATGGGCCAG
>JAGVGS010000160.1 GCA_020057015.1 Candidatus Omnitrophota bacterium
GTCAGTGCTTCCACCACCGTGCTCATCAATGCGCCTCCCTCGGCGCAGATGACTGTGCGCGACGCGGCCGGGCAACTGCTCTCACCTTAACGCATTTTTCGCTACAATAGGCCCATGCCGCGCGCACAAACAGGCCGCTCAATTGCCAAGACACGGGCATGCGCCGCAGAGCAGTATCCCCACGAGCAAGCCAGCCCCCGCCCGTCCAGCCTCCGCAAACCGCCTTTTAAGCTCTTCTACCATGAAGGTGACAGCGTGGTGGATCTTTCGTGCAAGTACCAGGTGCTGCAGCGGCTGATCGAGCAGGGCTCCCCCGATGCTACCATCGGCCGCCAAGAGGCGATCAGCGTGCCAGTTGGGGAGTAGGCCGGCATAGGGTACAATGATCCCCATCGATGACTCCCGAGCGCCGTCTCTTTATTCGTTATCGTTGCAGCCTGCCCATTGAATACGTCGTGCTGCCGGAAAAGACCCCCCTGCGCTCCACCACCCGCAACATCAGCGGCAGCGGACTCAATCTCTTCACCGCCACGCGGCTGGCACCCGGCACGCGCGTGAGCCTGCGCCTGCTCATCCCGGGGCGCACGGCCCCGCTGTGCTGCATAGGGCAAGTCATGTGGGGCGGGGCATTGCTGGACGATGAAGGCAGCAAGAAGCTCAGTGATTTCGAGGCCGGGGTGCAGTTTGTCGAGATCACCGCGCCTGACCAAGCCGCCCTCATCCGCTACGCGACCTCGCACGCCGTGGGCCAAGCCGTCTAGGCCCTGGCGGCAGCAAGAGCCTCCATGTGGCACACTATTGGGTTTCTCGCCGCGGTGCTCATGCCGCTATGGAACATCCCGCTGATTTGGCACCTGGAGCGGCGCAAGTCGTCCCGCGACATCAGCTTGCCCTGGGCGTTGGGCGTGTGGGGGTGCATTCTCTTGATGCTGCCTGATGGACTGCGTTCGGCCGATCCCACCTTTCGCGCGTTTTGCGTGGTCAACGTGGTGTGCTTCACCGTCGTCGTCGTGCAGGTGTTGCGCTACCACCGCCCAAGGGCATGACCCTCAAGATCGTCTCCGGGGGGCAGACCGGAGTCGATCGGGCTGCGCTGGATGCAGCCCTGGCGCATGGCGTGCCCTGCGGCGGTTGGTGCCCGAAGGGCCGGCGTGCCGACGATGGGCCCATTGCCGCTCGCTATCCTCTACAAGAGACCCCCAGTCGTATCTACGCCGAGCGCACCGCATGGAACGTGCGCGACTCCGACGGCACGCTTCTTCTCAATCAAGGCGCGCTCGAAGGCGGCAGCGCGCTCACCGAAGCGCTGGCCCGGCGCTGGGCCAAGCCGTGCCTGATAGTGGATCTCGACCACGGGGTCGGGCCAGAGGCGATCGCGCGATGGATCATCACACAGCATTTGCGCGCGCTCAACGTGGCCGGCCCGCGCGAGAGCAAGCGGCCGGGCATCTACGCGCAGGCGCATCAGTTGCTCGCGCAGGTCTTGCGTGCCTTATGAGACGCGCGACTGCCAGCACCCCCCCGCTCGTGCAACAATTGCGATTTTGGAGCTTCTTCTTTCTCTGGCTGCTGGCCGGACCAGGGGTGTTTCTGGTGGCGTTGCCGCAGGCGCTGCACACGTGGCTCGTGGGTCCGGTGGCGTGGACCGGGGCCTGGTGGCAGTGGCTGGCCCTCTGGGGGATGGCCAACGGGGCCGGGCTGGCCGGCTGGTCGGTCTGGTTGTTTGCAAGAGCGGGCCAAGGCACCCCGCTCCCCCTCGCCCCGCCCACACATTTTGTGCTGGAAGGCCCGTATCGTTTCATGCGCAATCCCATGGGAGCCGGCCTGTTGATGTGTTTGGCCGCCGAGGCGCTGTTGTGCCTCTCCTGGGTGATCAGTCTCTACCTGGTGGCGATGGCGGTGCTGGTGGGCTGGTATGTGGCCTGGGTCGAAGAGCCGCAGCTAGCCCGGCGTTTTGGCCCCTGCTATCACGTCTATAAAGGGAAAGTCCCCCGCTGGCTGCCCCGCTTTACTCCTCTGTGATTTCACGATAAAATATTCCATCTTGGGCACTTAGGCCCTCCTCACATGCCATCACACGCGGAATTACGTCCAGTGGGTCTGTATCACCCGGCGTACGAGCGCGACTCGTGCGGCACCGGCTTTGTTGCTTCGATTCAAGGCGTCCCCAGCCACCAGATCGTGCGCTGGGGCATCCAGTGCGTTTGCAACGTGACCCACCGCGGGGCGGTGTCGGCCGATGCCAAAACCGGCGACGGCGCCGGCATCCTCACCCAGATCCCCCAGCCACTCTTCACCAAGGTGCTCAAACAGTTCGGCTTAAGCCCCGTGGCCCCCGGGGATTTGGCTGTGGGCGTGGTGTTCTTGCCGCAGGAGGCGCGCGCGTGCGCCAAAGCCAAGCAGATCGTGGAAGCCAAGATCGCCGGGGCCAAGGTGAAACTGCTCGAGTGGCGCGATGTGCCGGTGAACCCCGCGGCGCTGGGCGACAAGGCGCTCAAGACGCTGCCCCGCATCCAGCAGGTGCTGCTGTGCCGTCCCAGCACGATTCCAGCCGATGATTTTGAGCGGCGGCTGTTTCTCATCCGCCGGCGCATCGAGCTGGCGTGGGAAAAGGAAGACCTGAAGGACTGCTACATCCCTTCGTTTTCGTCGCGCACCCTGGTGTACAAGGGGCTGCTGGTGGCCCCCCAGCTGGAGCAGTTCTACCAAGACCTCGCCGACCCGGACTACACCTCGGCGATTGCGGTCTTTCACCAGCGCTACTCGACGAACACGTTTCCCAACTGGTTCTTGGCCCAACCGTTTCGCTTCTTGGGCCACAACGGGGAAATCAACACGCTGCAGGGCAACCGCAACTGGATGGCCGCGCGCGAGCCGGAGCTCTCCTCCAAGAAGTGGGGCAAGCAGCTCGGCGATTTGCTGCCGCTGCTGCAGCGCAACGGCTCGGATTCGATGAGCCTGGATAATGTGCTGGAGCTCTTGGTCATGTCGGGCCGCGACATCCTGCAATCGATGATGATGCTGGTGCCTGATGCGTGGCAAGGCAGTGCCGAGCTCGACCCTGCTATTCGCGCGTTCTATCAATATCATGCGCTATTGGTGGAGCCCTGGGATGGGCCCGCGGCGCTCACCTTTACCGACGGCACGGTGGTCGGAGCCACCCTTGACCGCAATGGCCTGCGCCCGGCGCGCTACTGGGTGACGAAAGACCAGACCGTGATCATGGCCTCGGAAGTGGGCGTCGTGCAGATCGATCCTGCGCAGATTGTGGAGAAGGGCCGCCTGGGGCCGGGCCAAGTGATCGCGGTGGACACCAAGCGCCATCAGCTGCTGCGCAACGAAGCCATCAAGCGCGAATACGCTTCGGCCAAGCCGTATGCCGAATGGGTCTCGCAGAGCGTGATGCAGCTCGACCAGGTGGGGGCCGCCGCGGCCGGCGCGGATGAAGTGGTGGCCACCCCGTCGGCCTTGCGGCAGCAGCAGCGCGTGTTCGGCTACACCGATGAAGAGCTGCAGATGGTGATCGAGCCGATGCTGAAAACCGGCAAGGAAGCCATCTGGTCGATGGGCGACGACACGCCCCTCTCGGTCCTCTCGGCCAAGAATAAGACGCTCTACACCTACTTCAAACAGCTCTTTGCGCAGGTGACCAACCCGCCCATCGATCCGATCCGCGAAGAGCTGGTGATGTCGCTCAATACGGTGCTGGGCGCTCGGCCCAACCCGTTGGAGGAAGGCCCGGCGGCCAAGCGCATGCTCTTTATTACGAGTCCGGTGCTGCTGCCGCACGAATTTGCCACGGTGCGGTCGTTGCGCCAGAAAGACCTGAAGGCCGCGACCCTCTCCACGTTGTTTGCCGTCGCCAAGGGGCCCGAGGAGCTGCGCGCGGCGGTGCAACAGCTGCGCGAGGATGCTGAAGCCGCGGTGGACGCCGGGGCCACGGTGCTGATCTTGAGCGACCGCGGGCTGACGGCGCAGCTGGCCCCGATCCCGGCGCTGCTGGCGACCGCCGCGGTGCACCATCATTTGATCCGTGCCGGCCGGCGCATGAAGACCTCGCTGGTGGTGGAAACCGGCAGCGCGTATGACGTGCACCAGATGGCGTGCCTGATCGGCTATGGCGCCTCGGCGGTGTACCCGTACTTGCTCTATCAGACGGCGCAGGCGCTGCAGACTGCCGGGCGCCTGGGCGAGGAGTCTTTCGCCCAGACCCTGGCGCATTACAAGAAGGCGGTGGACCAAGGGGTGCTCAAGATCATGTCGAAGATGGGCATCTCCACGGTGGGCAGCTACCGGGGCGCGCAGATCTTTGAAGCGCTGGGGTTGGCCAGCGAGCTGATCTACGAATGCTTCCCAGGCACCCCTTCGCGCATTGGGGGCATGACGTACGAGCAGCTGGGCCAAGAGGTGCTGGCCTTCCACAAGGAAGGCTTCCAGGAGCCGATGCCCGCGCATCTGGAAGCCGGCGGCCAGTACAAGTACCGGCGCGATGGCGAGTACCATGCGTTCAATCCCGAGATGGTGCGCTTCCTGCAGCAGTCCTGCAAGACCAATGACTACGAGCTGTATAAGAAGTTCGCGGCCTCGGTGCACACGCGCCCGCCCACGGCGCTGCGCGACTTGCTCGACGTCAAGCCCTTGGGCAAGCCGGTGCCGCTGGAGGAAGTCGAGTCGGTTGCCTCGATTGCGCATCGCTTTGCGACCGCGAGCATTTCCTATGGGGCGCTCTCGTTGGAGACGCACGAGACGCTGGCCATCGGGATGAACCGGCTGGGGGCCAAGTCCGGCTCCGGCGAGGGCGGGGAAGACCCGGCACGCTATCACCCCACCGATCCGCACATGAACAAGCGATCGGCCATCAAGCAGGTGGCCTCGGGGCGTTTTGGCGTGACCCCGGAGTATCTGATGTCGGCCAGCGAGCTCGAGATCAAAATGGCGCAGGGCTCAAAGCCCGGCGAGGGTGGCCAGCTGCCGGGGCACAAGGTCTCGGCCGATATCGCCCGCGTGCGCCATACGGTGGAGGGCATTTCGCTCATCTCTCCGCCGCCGCACCATGACATTTATTCGATTGAAGATTTAGCCCAGCTGATTTACGACCTCAAGATGATCAATCCCGCGGCCCGCGTCAACGTGAAGCTGGTCTCGGAGGCCGGTGTAGGCACGATCGCCGCCGGGGTGGCCAAAGGCCATGCCGATACGATCTTGATCTCCGGGCATGACGGCGGCACCGGGGCCAGCCCCCTCAGCTCCATCAAAAACGCCGGCTTGCCCTGGGAACTGGGACTGGCCGAGACGCAGCAGACGCTGCGCATGAATGAGTTGCGCAAGCGGGTGATCGTGCGCACCGATGGCGGCTTGAAGACCGGCCGCGATGTGCTGATCGCCGCGCTGCTCGGTGCCGAAGAATACGGGTTCGGCACCGCGGTGGTGGTGGCGACTGGCTGCGTGATGACGCGCCAGTGCCACCTGAACACCTGCCCGGTGGGGGTCGCCACGCAAGACCCGAAGCTGCGCGCGCGCTTTACCGGCACGCCGGAGATGGTGGTGCACTATTTCCAGTTTGTGGCCCAGGAGCTGCGCGAGTATATGGCGGCGCTGGGGGCCCGCACGCTGGAGGACCTCATCGGCCGCAGCGACTTGCTGGTGCGCCGGCACCTGCCGCAGCTGCCGCCCAAGGCGCAGACCGTGCATCTCGATGCGCTGATGACGACCGTGGAGCTGGGGCCGCGCTTTCACACGCAGCCGCGCAACGACTGGGAGCACGATGTACCGCTCGATAACCAAATCCTCAAAGACGCGAAGGCCGCGATCGCGCAGGGCGAAAAAGTGAAGCTCGAGTACGCGATCTGCAATACCCACCGCACCGTCGGCGCTCGGCTGGCGGGTCAGCTTGCCAAGCAATACGGCGATAAGGGCTTGCCCTCCGGCACCGTGGATATCACGTTCCGCGGGGTGGCGGGGCAGAGCTTCGGCGCGTTCTGCCTCTCGGGCATGCGCTTGAGCCTGATCGGCGAGTCGAATGACTACGTGGGCAAGGGCATGGCCGGCGGTGAGCTGATCATCCGCCCGCCGGATGAGGCCCCCTTCAAGTGGCACGAGAATTCGATCGTGGGCAACACGTGCTTGTACGGGGCGACCGGCGGCGTGCTGTACGCGGCCGGCCGCGCCGGCGAGCGCTTCGGCGTGCGCAACTCAGGAGCCTTTGCCGTGGTCGAGGGCTTAGGCGATCATGGCTGCGAATACATGACCGGCGGCATCGTGCTGGTGCTGGGGCCAACCGGCCGCAACTTCGGCGCCGGCATGACCGGCGGGCGCGCCTACGTGCTGGATCTCGAGCGCGTGTTTGAGAAGCGGGTCAATTTGGAGCTGGTACAGCTGGCCCGGCTGGAAGGCGCCGATGACGTGGAGAATGTCCGCACCCTGCTTGAGCGGCATTTCGTGGCCACCAAGAGCAATCGGGCCCTGGAGATCCTGACCAACTGGGAAGACTACCAGGAGTTGTTCTGGATGGTCGTGCCGAAGGGGTCTGGGGCGAAGTTCGAGGCGGTTGTCAGCGCAAAAGAAGGGTAAGCTCTCCATGGCGGTTACTACCGAGCAAGTCCTAGAGGCCCTGCGCAGTGTCCGCGATCCTGATCTGCAGCGCGACCTCGTCTCCCTAGGGTTCATCAAGCATCTCGCCATCCGCGGCGGCCAGGTGGCCTTTGCCATTGAGCTGACCACGCCGGCGTGCCCGGTGCGCGACGTGATGAAGGAAGATGCGCGCGCTGCCGTCGCGAAGCTGCCTGGGGTGACCGGCGTCGACATCACCATGACCTCGCAGGTGCGCCAGTCCGTGCCGCGCGGGGCGGCCCATCGGCTCGTGCCCACCATCAAGAACATCATCCCCATTGCCAGCGGCAAAGGCGGAGTGGGCAAGTCCACGGTGAGTGTCAATCTGGCGCTGGCCTTGGTCAAGAGCGGTGCCCGCGTGGGGCTGATGGATGCTGATGTGTATGGCCCCACGATCCCCACGCTGCTGGGCATCACAGCCACGCCGGAAGTGGATGAGCACAACCGCATGACGCCGGTAGAGCAATATGGCCTGAAGGTGATCTCGATGGGCTTTTTTATGAAGCCCGAAGAAGCGGTGGTGTGGCGCGGCCCGATGCTGCACAAGACCGTGGAGCAGTTCTTGGGCGGTGTCTTGTGGGGCGAGCTCGATTACCTGATCATCGATTTGCCCCCCGGCACCGGCGATGTGCAGCTCTCGCTCTGCCAGTTGATTCCGATCACCGGTGCCGTGATCGTCTCGACCCCGCAGGACGTGGCGCTGAATGTGGCCCAAAAGGCCATCGCGATGTTCAAGAAGCTCAACGCGCCTATCTTGGGCGTGATCGAGAACATGAGCTACTACGCCTGCCCGCACTGCGGCCAGCCCGATGAGATTTTCGGCAGCGGCGGCGCTGAGGCCATCGCCCAGCGATTGGCGCTGCCGTTTCTGGGCAAGATCCCGCTTGCGCGCCTGGTGCGCGAGGCTTCGGATGACGGGCAGCCCATCGTGATGACCGCGCCGGAGTCGCCAGCCGGCCGCGCCTTCATCGCGGCGGCGGAGCACCTGGCCGCGCAGGTGAGCATCCGGGGCATGCAAGCCGAGCTGTCCCCCGCTGTCAAGGTCACCTTCTAAGCCTCTGGGATGGCCGATGTCGCGGTGCCTCAGCCCGTCGAAATCGGCCGCGCGAATGAGCACGACCTCAGGATCACTTGGCAAGATGGCCATGTCAGCGTCTATCCGGCGCGGGCGCTGCGCCTGCAATGCCCCTGTGCTTCGTGCGTGGATGAAATGACCGGCCTGGTGCGGCTGATCACGAACAGCGTGCCGGAGGACGTGCACCCCTTGAAGATTGACGTGGTCGGCCGCTACGCCATCACGCTCCACTGGAGCGACGGCCACCACACCGGGATTTATTCCTTCCCGCTGCTGAGAAAACTGTGTCCCTGCTGTGAGAAGACGAACGGCTAGGCAGTGACTGATCGGCCTGGCTTGGGAGAGGATATGGCCGATGAACTGAGCGACTCACGACGCAGCGCGGTGCTGTTGGAAGAGGTTAAGTCGCAAGTTCGGCAAGTTGCGGAAGGACATGGAACTCTCATCCGAGAACTTCAGGCGGTGCGAACAGACCTAGGTGGTCGTCTTGATTTCTTAGAGGACGCCTCCATGAAGGGTTTCGGGAAAGTATGGCAAGCGATTGTGGAGCTGAATACCCGCGTTGATCAACTCGTTGCCCGTATGTAAATGCATGAAGATGTTCGTTCTACCCAGTAACTATTCGGGACCTATTGTTGAAATCTTTCACACGGAGGTCATCAACCATGACACATGAACCGTTCGCAATTTTTTCCGCCATCGATGCATGTCCACCGCTCATGCGGGAACAAGCTAAGACAGCGTACTTTGGCAGTGCAGTGGATTGGATCCTGACGTATGCAGATGGGCACCAGGACGCCTCCGGAAATGTCCGGCTGGCATTTCACTATGCGCCGCATGATGTCAGAATGGTGGTCACTACCGTCGCTTTTTCTGACTATCTCTGGTTGCAGCAGAGCCGGGCCGGGGAGGCAATTCGTGTCCAGGGACGTATTTCAAAGATCAGTTCTCTGACCATCGAACTGGAGGCCGCGAGCTTGTCGCACGCCGTCGAGGCAGCCCACTGAAGATGCCGCTGCTGCACTGAGAATCGTTCATTAAGCCAGCCGAGGCAGTCCACTGAGGAGCGCCTCCGGAATCCGACAGGATGCGGACAAGCAGCACAATGAGCACAAGCAGCACGATGGAGCACATGGGAGTACAGTCCCCGCTGTAAGTCCAACGGGAACAAGGATCGGTATGGCGCATGTGCGCGCTTCAATCCCAGCCAGTTGCATTGGCTAGGACTTAAAGTATGCTTGCCCAGCGCACCATATGCCTTGCGAGCAATGCCACGTAGGATAAGAATTATGCTTATCGCGCGTCGGTTCCAACTGTACTGGTTCCGTACTTGTGCGAAGGCGGGTTGCAGCTGCGCGCAGCTGCAACCTAGCCGCACATGATCCATAACCTTGGAGGAAGAATGAGTAAGCAGCCTAACGTAGCCGCCCAAAGGCGGGCGTCGTTAAGGAATAAAATTTGGCCGAAATCTAAGGATGAGGTCTGGAGTCGAAAGCAACGGGACGGCTATGCCACAGTTCCAAGAACCCTTGACCTTGCATGCGTATTGATCAGTGACCTGGCCCCAAAAGGTTGTAACCCATCCATGGTTTACCTGGCCCTTTGGTGTCGAGTTTTTGATGAGGGGATCGATGCGGGGCTCATTGAAGTGCGCGACGAAAAAGATTTTGCGGTCGCTAGCGGTTTTACCGCAGATCGCGGTGTAAGAACCTGGAGGGAGAGACTCCGGGCCCTAGAGACTCTTGGTTTCATCAGGATCGAGAGGCATTGGGGTGATGATGCTATTACCCATATTCTTATTTTGGACCCGGACATGGCCGTAAAGAACTTAGAAAAGAGGCGCGGACTTCCCGATTCTTGGCGGCGGGCCTATGAGAGGCGATGTGAGGAGACGAAGGCCACCAGATGGCGTCCAAGGCGTGAAAGTCATGCCATAGGAATGCAGGCTCGTCCCGGGATGTCGGCTGCAATTGCTGCAAGCACCAACTAAGGGTCGGTTGAGGTATCGTTGATGCGTAGTTCGATCGCAAATCGGAGTCGATAATTTCTGCGCGCCGCATCAATTTTGATCAGAGTGCTGGAACAAACCCCTCATCGCTGCACCAGGAAGGACGAGAGGCGAAGCGCCAGCTGAGCACAGCACGCGAGCAGGTCGCCGTGCTCATCGGGGCCAAGCCCGCAGAGATCATTTTTACCTCGTGCGGCACCGAGGCGAACAACTGGGCGATCCGCGGCTTGCTCGCGGCCCACAAGCGCAAGGGCAGCCATCTTGTCATCTCAGCCATCGAGCATCCCTCCATCGGCCTGGTGGCGCGGCGGCTGGAACTCGAAGCCGGCGTGCGGGTCTCGATCCTGCCGGCAGATCGCGAGGGCCTCATCGCGCCGGCCAGCTTGCGCGATGTCATCACGCCGGAGACGGTGCTGGTGTCGGTGATGCTCGCGAATGGTGAAGTCGGGACGATCGAGCCGGTGGCTGAGTTGGCCGCCATTGCGCATGAGCACGGAGCGTTGTTTCATACCGATGCCGTGGCGGCTGCCGGCTATCTGCCGCTGGACGTGAAGGCGCTGAAAGTGGATGCGCTGTCGCTGGCGGCGAACACCTTTGGCGGTCCGGCAGGTGCGGCGGCGCTCTACCTGCGCGAGGGCGTGCGCATTTTGCCGCTGCTCGAAGGGGGCGGGCAGGAGACCGGTGCGCGCTCCGGCACCGAAGCGCTGCCCGCCATCGTCGGTATGGGCACAGCGGCTGAACTAGCCAGACAGCGAATACAGGGGACGGGTCCTGCCGCTGCGCCACCCCACCTGTCCTCGCCGCGCCGCACTATCGGCGTCGTCGGCTCCGGGCAGGTGGGGGCCTCGGCTCCGCGTCACCCGTCCCCAAACTTTATTGAACGATTAGCTCAATTGCGCGATCAACTGTGCGACGGGCTGAAACAGCGCATTGAGCGGATCCGATTCAACGGTTCTTGGACCTCTCGGCTGCCGCACAACCTGCATGTCTGCTTTGACGGCTTGGAGAGCGAAGCGCTGATCTTAGGGCTGGACCAAGCCGGCATTGCCGCGGGCTTAGGGTCAGCCTGCAACTCGAAAGCCATGCGTCCCTCGGCGGTCTTGAAAGCGATGGGCTTGAACGATGAGCAAGCCAAGGGTGCGGTGGTCTTTACCTTGGGCTGGCAGACGACTGAGGCAGAAATCAGCCAGGCTCTGGAGATTATTCCCGGCGTGATCGCGCGCCTGCGCCGAGTCATCGCACTCACAGCGAGAGAATCCAACGACGTGAGATGATCAAGACGCATCAGCGAATATCTACCGCATGGGCTGGCGCGCTGGTGCTTTCCACGATGTTGATGGGGTGCGCACCCAACCCCTACTTCTTTCGTAACTTCTTCACGCACCCAGGGTCAGGCCGAACCATAGCAGAAGGCGCTTTCAGTGATGGGCAGAGGAAATGGCTGATCCGGCACATCGGGTATTACAAGGACAACCAGCCATTCTTCTTGACCCCCGCGATCTTTGTTGCCGAAGCGCAGCTCACACGGCAAGTGAGAGAGGAATATGCGCTGGACATTCTTGACAATCGAGGCCGACGAATAAGCGGGCGTGTGCTTCGCCGGGCCGCCCGTCCAAGCGAACGGTGGGAAGTGCACGAAGCATCACTGTCGACTGATGACCAACACCTGTGCTATGTGTTCAGAGACGGTGGAGACAATTGGATCAGGAAATTTTGCATCCTCAATGTAGTGAACGGGTCTTCATGGATGTCTCCCGCAGAAACGTTTGTGTTGGCGGTGAAATGGTCACCAGATGGTCAGTGGATCTATTATCGTACCAAGGACGGAATCTTTAGAGCGCGAGCGGACGGCTCAACGCCGCGCGAGGCAGGAGTGCCTGCTTTACCTCAACAGTGGCCATAGCCAAGGGCAGGTAGGTACTAAGTACCTGACACGATGATGAAATATATCTTGGTGTTGCCTGATGGGGTGTCCGATGTGCCGGTGAAAGAACTTGGCGGTAAGACGCCGCTGGAAGTCGCCAAGCACCCGAACTTGGATTGGATCGCGCAGCAGGGGATCACGGGCTGGGCGCACACGATTCCCAGCGGCTTTCCGCCAGGCTCGGACGTCGGGTGCATGAGCGTGTTCGGCTACGACCCGCGCAAATACCACACCGGCCGCGCACCGCTGGAAGCCGCTGCCCAGGGTATCGTGCTCAAGCCAGGCCAAGTGGCGTTTCGCTGCAACACGCTCACCGTCGAGAACAGCACGATGATGGATCACTCTGCCGATCACATCACGAGCGAGGAGTCGCACCAGCTTATCGCGGCGATTGGCAAGCGCCTCAACGGCAACGGGGTGACGTATTATCCTGGGGTGAGCTATCGCCACCTGATGGTCGTCGAGGGCGCGGAGTACGCGAAGACGCAATGCACCCCGCCGCATGACATCTTGGGCAAGCCATACGCCGAGCATCTGCCCAGTGGCCCGGGCGCTGAGACGCTGCGCCGCCATATGGAAGAAGCAGCCGCGATCTTCAAGGAGCACCCGGTCAACCAGGCGCGCATCCAGCAGGGCAAGAGGCCGGCGACCATGACGTGGTTCTGGGGCCAGGGCACCGCGGTGAGCTTCCCGCCATTTCAGCAGGCGTATGGCAAGAAGGCCGCGTGCATCAGCGCGGTGGACATCGTGCGCGGCATTGGGCGGCTGGCCGGCATGGCAATCCTCAAGGTGCCGGGGATCACCGGCTACTTTGATACGAATTACGAAGGCAAGGCGGACTACGCGCTGAAAGCCCTCGACGAGGGCTTCGACCTGGTCGTGGTGCATATCGAGTCCACGGATGAGGCCGGGCACATGGGCGATGTGCAGAAAAAGATTCAGGCGATTGAAGATGTGGACCGGCGCGTGGTGAGCCGGCTGCTGCAAGGGCTGAAACAGCACCCAGCCTATGGCATCCTCGTGGTGCCCGATCATCCGACCAGTGTCGCGATCCGCACGCATCTCGCCGACCCGGTGCCGTTTGCGATGTATGCGACAGGGGTGGCGCGCGCCGGATCGACCGGGTATGCTGAAACCGCTGTGAAAGCCTCCACGAAGCGATTTGAGCAAGGCTATGAGCTCATGTCGTGGTTTCTGAGCCAGCAATAATTGGTGCCTGTCACCGTTTTTGTTGATGAGGAGAGCGGATGCGAGTTGAGGTGAGGGACGGGCGGCCGGCCGAGGGATTGCAGGTGGCCTTCGCGGCCGAGGGCCCGCAGCCGCGGCCGTTGAGCACGCTGGCGTACCGCGCAGCAGCCAACGAGACGGTGTTGCTGCCGCAGGGCAAGCAATGGACGCTGACCGTGGGCTTAGGCAAGGCTGCCGATCTCTCACTTGAGCGCGTGCGCCAAGCTGCCGGCACCGCGGCAAAGACCGCGCGGGCGCGGGGCTTCAAGACGCTGGTGCTGCCGCTGCTGAGTGATCGCCGCCTGGGCAGCCCCGAAGCCATGGCCCACGCGCTGGTGGAAGGCGCACTCCTGAGCCTCTACCGCTGCGACAAATACCGCGAGGTGCCCAAGCACGAGCTAGGCAAGCAAGTCGAGCGCCTGGTGCTGGCCGTGCCGCGGCCGACCCAACTGGCCGAGGCCCGCCGTGGCGCGCACAAAGCGCAGGTGATCTGCGAGGCCGTCTACCTGGCGCGCGACCTGATCAATGGCCCGCCCAATCTCATCACGCCGACCTATCTAGCCCAAACCGCGAAAAGCTTGGCACGGCACTACCATCTCAAGTGCCAGGTACGGCCTTTTGCCCAGCTGAAGCGCTTAGGCTTCGGCGGCATCGCCGGGGTCGCACAGGGCAGCCAGCATCCGGCCCAGTTCATTGTCTTGGAGTATCGGCCGGCCCGGGCGCGCGCTACGGTGGCGCTGTGCGGCAAGGGCATTACCTTCGACTCCGGGGGCCTCAGCCTCAAGAGTGCTGCGAAGATGGAGCTGATGAAGTACGACATGTCTGGAGCTGCCGCGGTGCTGGGCACCATCAAAGCGGCTGCTGAGCTGAAGTTACCGGTGCGTGTGGTCGGGATTATTGCGGCGACAGAGAATATGCCTTCCGGTACGGCCCAGCGCCCGGGTGATATCTTAACGACCCTCTCGGGCAAGACGGTGGAAGTCATCAACACCGATGCGGAGGGGCGGCTGGTGCTGGCCGACTGCCTGCACTATGCCAAGCGCTTCAAGCCGGATGCGGTCATCGACATCGCCACCTTGACCGGGGCTTGCGTGATCGCGCTGGGCTCCGAGGCGATCGGGCTGCTCTCCACGGATGAGGCGCTTGCCGCAGAGGTGACGCGCGCGGCCGAAGCGGTGCACGAGCGCGTCTGGCGCCTGCCGCTGTGGGCCGAGTACGCTCGGCCGATGAAGTCGGACATCGCGGATTTGCGCAACATCAGCACGACCGGGGAAGCCGGCACGATCATGGGGGCGAAGTTTCTGGAAGCCTTCACCGAGGGGTTGCGTTGGGCGCATCTGGACATTGCCAGCACGGCCTGGGCCGAGCGGGAAAAGCCCTATGTCCCGAAGGGGGCCGCGGGCATCGGCGTGCGGCTGCTGGTGCGCTTCTTGGAGACGTGGAAGGCGTAACCCGTCATGGGGGTTTTAATGTCACAAGCAGAGAGTGAGTTGCAGCAGTTGCGGCGCGTGCTTGAGATCCCGACCACCCGCGAGTGGGAGGCCACGGTGCGGCTGCTGCTGCGCCTGATGGGGGAGGAGCCCAACCGCGAGGGCCTCAAGCGCACGCCGCTGCGCGTGAAGCAATCGCTGCAGTTTCTCACCAGCGGCTACCGCCAGGACCCGGCCAAAATCCTCCACCGCACCTTCAAGGTGAAGCACGATGAGATGGTGCTGGTGAAGGATATCGACTTTTATTCGTTGTGTGAGCATCACCTGTTGCCCTTTTTTGGGAGGTGCCACATTGCCTACGTGCCGGATCAGCGAGTGCTGGGCCTGAGCAAGATCCCGCGGCTGGTGGAGGTGTTTGCGCGGCGGCTGCAGGTGCAAGAGCGGCTCACCACCCAGATTGCCGAAGCCCTGGAAGCGCACCTGAAGCCCCTGGGGGTCGCGTGCGTGATGGAGGCCTCGCATCTGTGCATGATGATGCGCGGGGTGCAGAAGCAAAACGCCCGGGCCGTGACCAGTGCCATGCTGGGGGCGTTTCGCTCGAGCGAGAAGACCCGGTTGGAATTTTTGACGCTGATTCGCCCGTCGCTTGGGTAGCCCGCCTGCAGCACCTATGGTAGAATGCCTGCATTTGTAAAGGAGCCTGATTGATGAGCGGGAACGGCACGCCGACCACACAGCTCGCCTTCGCCCGGCAAGGGATCATCACCGAGGCCATGCGCCGGGTGGCCCAGCGCGAGGGCCTCGACGTGGAGCTGATCCGCGCGGAGATTGCGCGGGGGCGGCTCATCATCCCGGCCAACATCCATCATCTTGCCACCAGCCTCGACCCGATGGCGATCGGCACCATCGCCACCGTGAAGATCAATGCCAACATCGGCAACTCGGCCGTGGCCTCCCATATCGAGGAGGAGGTCAAGAAGCTCCACATGGCGGTGCACTATGGCGCCGACACGGTGATGGATCTCTCGACCGGTGGGGACATTCCGGCGATCCGCCAGGCAATTATTGCCGCCAGCCCCGTGCCGCTGGGCACGGTGCCGATTTACGAGGCCATCGCGCGGGTGCGCCGCGTGGAAGACCTGACGCCCAAGATCATCCTCGAGGTGATCGAA
>JAGVGS010000192.1 GCA_020057015.1 Candidatus Omnitrophota bacterium
GACCTGCGGGGCCATTTTCTTGGTCACGGTGCCGGAGACGATCATGAGATCGGCCTGGCGAGGCGAGGCGCGGAAGAGCTCGGAGCCAAAGCGCGCGATGTCATAGCGCGAGGCAGCGGTGGCGATCATTTCAATGGCGCAGCAGGCTAGGCCGAACTGCAGCGGCCAGATGGAGTTGCCCCGCCCCCAGTTGACCAGCTGATCCCACGTGGTGAGATACACCCCGTGCTTGCGCAATTCGCTCTGCAAACTTTCGTCCGCAGCCATTAGCGCCACTCCAGCACGCCCTTTTTCCAGGCGTAGATCAACGCGACCGCGAGGATGCTGATGAACAGCGCCATCTCCGCAAATACGATGGGCCCGAAATCTCTCCACACCAGCGCCCAGGGATAGAGGAACACCACCTCCACGTCAAACACCACGAACAGCAGCGCGTAGAGGTAATATTGCACGCGAAACGGCACCCACGAGTCGCCGGTGGACTCGATGCCGCATTCGTACGCTGATTGCTTCGCCTGGCCAGGCTTTCGGGGGGCGACGCATTTCGCCAGCACGAGGGGGGCAAGGCCCATTACCAGAGCGACCAGGCTCAAGCAGCCGATGAACAGGTAGTTGAGGTCGTACGCGTCAGTCAGTTGAGCACCGTCCTATAGCGCCAGCGCGCGCGCAGAGCCTAGGCGCGCCGGGTGGCCGAAGCGAAGGCTTCCTCCGAAAGGTCAAGCACCCGGCGGATGCCGGACTCTGGGTTGCCCTTGAGGTGCAGCCGCAGCACGCGCCGGTGATGCTCTTCCATGGCCTGGAAATCGCCCAGCGCCTGCGCCTGCTTCAAGACCCCGAAGCTGAAGGCCTCGCCGGGAATCGGCAAATCCTCGCGCTCGTCGCTCGTGAGCAGCAAGAACACGCCGTGGTTCGGCCCGCCCTTGTAGAGCTGGCCCGTGGAGTGCAGATAGCGGGGGCCGAAGCCCAGCATCACGGCGCGGCCGGAGCGATTGCCCAATCGCTGGCGCAACGCCTCGAGCGATTGATCCAGCGTCTGGGTGCGCGGCAGAAACGACAAGATGGCAAAATAGTCCTTGGTGCGGGCCTGGGTGAGGAAAGCCGCGATGGTCTGCGCGAGCGTGGTCGCGCCAACCGACGCGTGGCCGAACGCGGCGACGTCGTCCTCAGCCACGATGGGCGGGCCGGCCTCGGGAAATTGCTTATGGCTGGTGTAATAGCTCAGCAGCGCCTTGGTGCGGTCCTTGCTTTCCTTGACGTTGGGCTCATCGAAGGGGTTGATCTTCAGCAAGAACCCGGCCGCCGCCGTGGCCACGCACCATTTGGCCACCTCGCCGCCTAAGTCATAGGTGTCTTGCCATTGAATGCGCATCACCGGATGGCCGGCTTTGCTGAGCGCGTCCACGCGGCCGGCCAGCCCCTCGTCGCGCTGGCCGGCGAGCTGCAGCTCGACGAATAGGCGGTCGCTGCTGTATTGCGCCGGCTCGCGCACCGGCTCGCCGACGATGGGGGCAAGACCGTGTCCGTTTTTGCCTGTGCTCTCGGCGACCAGCTGCTCGACCCAGGTGCCAAAGCTCGCCAGCGCCGGGCTGCACAGCAAGGTGAGCTTATCGCGCCCTTGTTCCGCGAGGGTTGCCATCGCCGCCCCCAGCTGGGCCGCCGGATTCATGTCGATGGGGACGTCAGACCCGCACTGCTGAAACATGGCATGCGCGCGCTCCAGCAGCCGGTCGGTATCGATGCCCATGAGGGCGGCAGGCAGCAAGCCGAAATAGGTCAGCGCGGAAAACCGCCCGCCGACCTCGAGCCCGCTGCCCGGGCCATGTACCAGCAAGTGGCGCGCGGCCCACCATTCTTTGGCCTGTTGCTCCAGCGCCGTGCCGGCATCGGTGATCACGACGCAATGCGCGCCTGGTTTTTTGTCGGTGTCCTTGAAGAGCTGGTGGAAGTATTTCGAGAGCGCCGAGATCTCGGCCGTGGCCCCGGATTTGCTGGAGATGACCACGCACAGTTGATGCGGCGAGCAGCGCAGCGCTTGGCGCACCGCGGTGGGATCGGTCGTGTCGAGCACCTGCACATCCAGCGCGCCCTCGGCAATGCCGAACAGGTGGCGGCAGACCTCGGCAAACAGTCCGCTGCCCCCCATGCCCAGCAGCAGCGCGTGCGTGAAGCCGGTCTCGCGCAAATCCTCGGCAATGCGGCGCACTTCGTCCTGCTGCGAGGCCATGACGTTGGCGATCGTGACCCAGCCCAGGCGGTTGCGGATGGTGGTCTGCACCGCAGGGTTAGCACTCCACAGGCTGGGGTCTTGCTTGCCTAGGCGGGTAAAAAACTGCTCCTTGCGCAGGTGGTCCACACCCGCTTGCACCGCAGAAGCGGCGCGGTCGAACGCAGCGCTTTGCATGGGGCTACTCAGGCAGTGCGCAGCGTGTTATTTGAAGAACTCGGTCGAGGTGGCACTGCCCGCGTCAGCAGTCTGCGCGGCACTCGTCCCGCCAGAGGAGAGATCGGTGTAGCTGCTCAGCTTGGTCCAGGTTTGGCGGCCCACGACGCCATCATCCTTCAGGCCGTGCACGCGCTGGAATTCCTTGATCGCGCCGCGCGTCTTGGGGCCTATTTTCCCATCGACCGACCCCTCGTAGAATCCGGCGTTCTTGAGGGCTTGCTGGATCTCGCGGGTGGAGTACTTGCCGCTCTTGGCAGAGGCGGCAGCCCCCGCGGCCTTCTTGGAAGATGAGCGGCTGGAGGGCGAGGTGGCCTCGTAACTGGAGCCCACGTCGATCGACGGCTCAGACCAGGCGGCACTGCCGCCCGCACCGGTGCGCTCCAGCTGGGTGACGCGCTCATCGAGCAGGCCGACTTGCGAGGAGAGGCGGGAGACTTGCTTCTTCGTCATGCTGGCGCAGCCGCTCACCAGTGCCACAGCCATCAGGGTCAAACCCAAACGAGTCACGGACATCGACGGTCTCCTCTCCAATGCGGGGGCGTGGGAAAGCACTTATTCCGATTGTAGTTTAACAGACTCAGCGACGTGCTTCAACCTTCGACAAGCGCGCCAGGAACTCCTCCGGCGGCACGAACCCGGTCAGGCGCAGCAGCCGCTGCTC
>JAGVGS010000098.1 GCA_020057015.1 Candidatus Omnitrophota bacterium
CAGGCCAGCACGAGCGCGGTGCCCCCGCGCACGGCCGTGGCCAGCGATTGCGCGATCATCAGCTCGCGAAACCGCAGCTCGCGATTGAGCAGCACCCACGGAATGCTGCCCAGCGGGGCGATCAGGAAATTGAGCGCCATCACGGGCAGCACCGCGCCCAGCGCCGGCTCCCGGTAGAAGCCAGCCACCAAAGGTGCGGCCAACACCGTGAGCCCCCACAGCCCTGCCCCCAGGGCGACATTCGCCCAGAAGCAGGTGTTGAGATGTGCATGGTCGAGCGTCTTGCGTTGAATCAGTGCGGCGCCCAGCCCGAGATCGTTGAGCAGCTCGGCGATGTCCATGAAGAAGGTGGCCATCGCGATGAGGCCGAAATCGGCGGGGGCCAGCAGCCGGGCCAGCACGATCGTGATGGCAAACCGCAGCCCGCGGTTCATCACCGTGGAAAGCGTCGACCATGCGGTGCCGCGCAGCGCGGCGCGCTTCAGGCTCGTCATGCTGCATCGCTCCGGCGGCCCTGCGGGTCAGCCGCAATGCTCAAACACCTCGCGGCCATCATGACGGTTCCCCTCCCCAGCGGAAGATCAACACGGAGGGGTCGGGCGAGGGCCAAGGCCGGGCCTGCCGTGCGATCACGGCGCGCACCGTGGCCGGCACGCAGGTCTCATGGGGATAGCGCGCTGCATCGACGATGATCCACCCGCTGGGGTGCCGGGCGAAGACCTGCTCGATTTCTTCCGCCGTGGTGATCAGCGGCCGGCCGCTGTACCAGTCCAGGTACCAGCCCTCGGCGTTGCGCGCGGCCTGGCGCCCGGCGTCCTTGATCAGCACGTTGAGCATCACGTAGTCTGGGGCTCGCTTCAGGTAGTAGTGGCTGACCAGCGGCACAGAGACGATCAGCGCCTCCTGTGCGGTCACGCGAGACCCAACCGCTGCGTAGGCCTCGCGCCAAGAGGCCACGTCGCCATCCAGCCCTTGCAGCGCCCGGGCCTGCGGCACGCTCAGCAGCCCGTAGACAACCACGAGGGCCGCGGCCAGCGCCGCCCGCCCACGGGGATGCGCCGCAAGCGAAGCGATCCCACCGGCCCACGCCGCCCCCACCGCCACCGCCATGAACGGGACGATATGCAGCAGGTAGCGCACTTCCTTGAAATCAAAGATCAGTGCGTGCGCCAGAAACGGCACGCCGATGAGGCACGTGAGATAGCTGCCGCGCAACGGCTGGCGCCGTACGCCCCACCACAGCGCCGGCACCACGCTCACCAGCAACAGCGGATTCACCCGCCCAAACGCGCGCAAGTAATAGCCGTAGTCATAGCGCCAAGGGGCGGCATACTCCGGCGCGTTGTTGAGCTGTTGCCACATCGCTCGCGGCTCCACCCATCCCAACCACCAGGCCAGCAGCGCGCCGCACACCCCCAGGCCCAGCATGAGCCATGCTCGAGGGCCGCGGCGGCGCAGCGCTTGCCAGACCAGATAGGCTGCCACCGAGAGGCTGATCTCGATCCAGAGTTTGTGCAAGCGCCATGCGAGCAGTAACGCCGCCAGCGCCAGCAGCAGCCAAGCCGCCCGCCAGGGCCCGCGTTGGCGCCCTTCCCACGCCTCATAGAGCGCCCAGGCCCCGAGGAGATACGCCGCATGAAACGGCACGTACATGCGGCAGACCCGGCTCATCTGGATCATGTACGGGTCCAGGGCCATGAGAAGCATCGCGGCCAACCCCGCCGATAGCCCCCACCACCGCGCCGCGAAGGCCCCCACCAACCCCACCAAGAGCACGCCCATGGCTGCGCTCGGCCAGCGCACACTGGCTTCCGAATCTCCGGTCCAGCGCGTTGTCTCGCGCACGATCCAGGTATACGGCAGCGCCCGGCGATACGGCTCGCCGGAGGGCAGCACCGGCTGGCCCTGCGTGCGCCAAGCCACAGCCGGCAGCACGTGGAGGTACTCATCGAAATCAAGGCTCGCGTGCCCGAGATCAGCAACACGCAGGCCCGTCGCTGCTGCCAGCACGAGCAGATACCCCAGCACCCAGCGTGTCATCAGTGGAGGCGCTCCGCAGGCCGTTGCGCGATCACCACATGCGTCATCCCCAACGGGAAACGGATGCGATTTTCGACGTGCAGGTACCACCACGTGAGGCCGCGGTTGGGCCACTCACCCAGCCCGCTCCACCACCCGTACCGGAACTCATCGGAGATACGGGCGTTCAGCCCCCGCTCAATGAGCCAATACAGCGGCAGTGAAATAAAATTCCAGAAACGCATGGATTCGACCTGCAGGCCGTGCGTTTCCAGCAGTGCCTTCAACTGCGCGCGCGTGTAGCGCCGCAAGTGCCCCAGCGACTGATCCCGCTTGCCCAAGAGCCTGGGAAACGCCGGGGCCGCGATGATCACCCGTCCGCCGGGCTTCACGACCTGGGCGATCTCCGCTGCCATCGCGCGATCATCCAGCGCATGGTTGAGCACATCGAGGCACACCACCGTGTCGAAGCAGTCGCGTCCCACGCGGGCCACCAGACCGGTCAGGTCCCAACTCTGCGCCAGCGGCGGCAAGCCGCGCGCTTTGGCCCGCGCGTTCGTCTGCTCCACCGCCCCGTCATACCCATCGAGCGCTGTCACGTCCATGCCGGCCTGGGCCAGATCCAGCGCCAGCGCGCCGGTGATGCAGCGCATATCAAGCACCCGCGGGCCCAGCACATAGCGCCGGGCCAGGCGCACCAGGCTCTGGCGCCGGAAGTCCCGGTCATAATGCACATTGACGGCTTCGTGCCAGCGCATCGTGTCGATCGTCATGCAGGGGTCTTCCGTGCCGGCGCGGCAGCTGCCTGCGTCCAGGTCCAGGTGGTATTGAGGCCGTAGTTCCACACCGTCACCACCATAATCGCCAGCACATTCGTGGCCATGTAGGGCCAGCCCAGCCGAAGAGCCAGCGCCCACACCAGGCTCAGGTGCAACGCCGCACCGGCTGCGCAGATGAGGTTGAAGCTCGCGAGCCGCTGGGCGCGCTGCCCCCACCCGCGAGCTTCACGGGCCCGGTCGCGAAACGTCCACAGCTCGTTCCATAAGAAGTTGCTCAGAATGGCGCACTCGATGGCCACCGCCGGCGCGCGCAGCTTGCCCAGCACGTCGGCCTCGCGTAGGGCCCACAAGACGCCCAGATTCACGCCGACCCCGGAGGCACCAATCAGGCAGTAGCGCAGAAATCGGCCGAATCCGGTGGGCCGGCACGCCAGGCGCCACAATTGCTGCAGGTAGTCCCACATCACGTGAGCGCCGAGCTTGCTCTGTCCCGTCAGGCGTCGCCCGAACTGATAGGGCACTTCGCGCACGCGGCGGTAGCGGCCGCGGCTGAGCACCTCGAGCAGGATCTTGTAGCCGCGCGGCTGCAAGCGCACGTCGTGGATGACGCGGCGGCGCAGCGCGAAATACCCGGACATCGGATCGGTCACCTCGCAGGCCTGCGGCGGCAGCACGGTCTGCGCTAGGTTGGAGGCCCCTCTGGAGATCCAGCGGCGCACCAGGTTCCAGCGCAAGCGCTCGCCGGTCGCAGTATAGCGGCTGGCCACGACCACGTCGGCCTCATCGGTCTGCAGCGCCTCCACCAGGCGGGGCAGCAGCTCGGGCGGGTGCTGCAAATCCGCATCCATCACGCCCAGCCATTCGCCCTGGGCCGCGGCCCAACCCTCCACCACCGAGGGCGATAAGCCCCGCTCGCTGCTCGCGCGCCGCAACACCCGGACGTGCGGGTAGCGCGCCTGTAATTGCTCGGCGAGGGCGGCCGTGCCATCGGTGCTGCCGTCATCCACGATGAGGACTTCGTACGGCACGCGAGCCCCGGCCAGCGCCTCGGTGGTGCGCGCCAGCAGCGCCGGCAGGTTGCCGGCTTCATTCAGCGTAGGGACGATGAGCGAAAACTGTGCTCTGGGCATCACGGGGTTGTGCGGTTGAGCTCCTCTTCGATGACATACTCTTTCAGATCGCGCGCGTGCGTGAAGATCAACAGCTCCCCCAACAGGCCGATGGAGGCGACCTGCAGCCCCACGACCAAGAGCAGCACGCCCAGCAGCAGCAGCGGCCGGTGGCCGATGCCCGCCCCGAGGATGAGCTTCACGTACGAGAGATACGCGCAGATCACGAGCCCGGCGGCAAAACTGGTGCCGCCGATCAACCCAAAGAAATGCAGCGGCCGCTTCATGAACCGCGTGAGAAACACGAGGGTCAGCAAATCGAGCAGGCGGCGCAGGTACGACACCGGGGAGAAAGCCCCGACTTCCTGTTTGCCCGGCTGCTGCGGCACCTGCACCTCGCACCAGCGAAAGCCCCGGCGCTGGGCCAGGATCGGCAGGAACCGGTGCAGGTCGCCGTACAGCGGAATGTCCTCGAGCACGCGCCGGCGCATCACCCGCGTGCGGCAGTTGAGGTCATGCACCGGCACGTTGGTCAGCGCCCGCGCCGCGGCATTAAACAAATCCGAAGCCAGGCGGCTGAGGCCGTGATCGCGCCGGGGATGGCGCCAGGCGCAGACCAGGTCTTGGCCTTCACGCAGCGGCTTAAGCAGCTGCGGCAGCGCCTCGATGCCCACGTGCAGGTACGGGTCGAGCACGATGAGAATCTCGCCGCGCGCCGAGGCCGCTCCGGTCGCGAGCACGGCGGATTCGCCCATGCGGCGGGGTAAGCGCACCAGCCGCGCTTCGGGGCACGCCGAGGCCACTTGGCGCAGCGCCTCGCGCGC
>JAGVGS010000194.1 GCA_020057015.1 Candidatus Omnitrophota bacterium
ATTACCGGTGTCGCCTTTGCGTTTTCCATGTACTTGGAGACGCAAGCGGCGCGGCAATACCAGAGCATCACGACGGCGCGGTATTTGGCCGAGGCCGGCGTGGCGCACGCGCGCGTGCTGCTGGACCAGGATGCCGAGACCTCCCTGACCGATGATGAGGCCGAGGACTGGGCCCGGCAGTTGCAGGGGGCGGAGGCGGATGCGGATGGCGATGGGCAGGCGGATGCGCGCTGGTGGGCGCTGGCCGATGAGGCCGGCGAGCCGACCGGTCGCTATGCGGCCCGGATCGAGGATGAGGGGGGCAAAGCCCACCTGAATGCTGCGCAAGCGGACGGGGGGCAGGCCGAGCCGGGCGCTGTCGATCTCACCGCGATTCTGGCCGCTGCCGGCTTGCCCGATGCGCCCACGCTGGCAGCCACCATCGAAGGCTATCGCTATGGGGAAGACGGGCAACCGGGTGCGGCGAGTGTCGATGATGACGGCGACGGGGTGATTGACAACGAGGCTGAGTACCACGCCTTGGCGTTGCGCGGGGATGACCGGCGCTATGAGAGCCTCGAAGAGTTGGTGCGCGTGGCGCACGTAAGCGCCGAGCAGGTCAAAGCCCTGGGCCGCGTGGCCACCGTGTATAGCTGGGATGTGAACACCAGCGTGACGGGGCAGCCGCGCCTGAATGTGAATACCGCGACCGTCAATGAGCTCCTGACGGTGCTGCTGCAAGCCGGCGTGGATGACCCGTGGCAGCTGGCGGTGCATCTGGCGGATGCGGCCGATCCGGACTATGAGCTCTCGACGGTGATCAAGGCCGCGCAGACGCTGGCCGTGGCCTCGACAGGGACGGTCGAGCAGGCCGGGGCTTGGACGCTCGTGGCAGAGCCCAGCGCGCATTATGAGAGCGACGGCAACCAGGGCCCGGCGCTGAGATGGGTCGTGGAGCCGCCCTCCGGAGTGTACTACGTGCGGGTGCTGGGCCTCGCCGGCCGCGCGGTAGGACCCCTCACCATCGGCGAGGTCTTCACGCCTGCGGCGCGCCATGGCGAGGCGCTGGGCACGTTCACGTTTGACGGGCCGGTTACCATTGAAGCTGGTCCCTGCGCGCTCGAGGAGGCGCCGTGCGCGTTCACCGGCCTTGAGCTGGTGACCGAGGGGGCGGCCACTGGTGTGCCGGTGCGGGGGGTGGAGGCGGTGCGCATCAACGAAATCATGGTCAACCCGGCGGTCAGTTTTGCTGCGGCCGATGCGGATTTCCATCCTTCCACCTGGATCTGCGCGCAAGATCGCAGTAAGTGTTGGGCGACCGGCGTGGGCGAAGACACCGTGACCTGGACGCTGCCTTCGGAAAATGCCTTACCGGCTGGCCCGTACTACGTGCGCGTCTTCGGCGAGGCCGGCTTCGACGCGGTCTGCCTGCGGGGCGAGTGCGCAGCACTGGCCAACGGGCAGCGCCACCCGGAGAGCCTGGCCATTGCCGGCGGCGAAGTAGAGCTGACGCTGCGCCGCAGCACGCCGGAGAAAACCTACTACCTCGAGCGCGTGGAGCTCTCGCTGCTGCCGGATGCGCAGTACGTCGAGCTGATGAACCTCTCGGCGGAGTCGATCGATGTGCGCGGGTGGGTGCTGGCCAGCCCGCTGCTCGCGGCCCGCTTGCCGGAGGATCGCGCCGTCACGATCGCCCCGCATGGCCTGCTGGTGGCGGCCGTGGATCTCGATGACGCGCAACCTGGCGTCAGCGGCAATGGCATCAGCGCGCGGGCGGCCTGGGGTCTGTCCAATGCCGTCCCGGCGATCTCGCTGACGTTTCCCGGAGGCGGCTTCTCCCCAGACACGCAATGGCTGGCCAGCACGGCGGCCGGCACGCTCACCCTGATGACGCGCGATGGCGGCACCGTGGTCGATCAAATCGAGTATGAGCCGCCGGCGCAGGTCGGCACGGTCTTTCGCAGCCTGGAGAAAGGGGATCCGACGGTGGTGCAGGATGAGGACCATGACGGGTATGATGAAGCCTGGTATCTGTCCTCCGTCACCTTAGCGCCCGGCTACACGCCGGGCACCGGCAATAACAATGAAGGGCTCAAGGAAGTGCAAGGCCTGTTCGAGCCGCCGATCTTGCATGATCCGACGCAGGAGATCACGCTGCGCAACCACGCCCTCGGGGGCGTGGGCGAGCTCGTCGGCATTCCCAGCGGGCAAGCCTGGCGGCCGCTCCTGAGTGAGGACGTCGCTAATCTCGTCGACCGCTTTACCGTCAGCGGATGGCGCCTGGAGGCGGAGGCGGCCTGGGCCGGAGAGCTGCAAGCCGCGACCGCGTGGGCGCCGCGGCAGGAAGGGTATTATGAGCATGTCGAGGCGCAGCGCAACGACGTGAGCGGACGCTGGCGCTGGACCCAGGTGCCGGATGGCCGCTACCGTTTCAGTCTGTATAGCTGCAGCGGATGCCGGGATGAGCAATTGGCCCTGCGCTGGCAGCGGGCGGATGAGACCTGGACAGCGTGGGCGTATCCACCGGCCTCGGATGCGCAGGGCCGCATCTTTGTCGGCGAACTGGTGATTGGCGCGCTCGCGGCCGACGAGGTGGAGGCGTTTCCTGATGCCACCGCCTCAGGCCAGCTCGCGCTGGAGCTGCGCTGTACCAGCCCCAGCGGCATCTGCCGGGTCGATCGCGTGCAGTTGGACCCTCGGCTCATTCAGATCGGCCTCGTGAATGTCAATACGGCGCCGCGCGAGGTGCTGGCCGCCCTGCCGGGTGCGACCGAGGCGCTCGTCGAGCGTCTGATCGCCGGGAGGCCCTACGGCGACCAAGAGGGCAGAGCGCGCGGGATCGGCGACCTGCTGGTAGCCGAGGTGCCGGCCACCGGAGAGCTGGTGTTGGGCGCGGAGGAGGAGGACCGGCTGGCGGTCTTCCGCCGGTGGGCGGATGTGCTCACGACGCGCTCCCACGTGTTTCAGATCCTGAGTCTTGGCCAAGCGACCGGCACGGACAGCGCTGCGGCAGCTTCGCAGCGCATTCAAGCGGTCATTGAGCGATGAGCAACGTCTGCGTGCCTGTCGCTGTGGCGCTCCTGCTGGCGTGGGGCCCAGGAGCCGAGGGGGCAGTGAGCAGCAATGATTCGCAGCAGCTGGAATCCGCCTCGATGAACCAGGGCGGCGGCAATGTGAGTTCCTCAGGGTTCAGGCAGCGCTCCTCGATTGGCGAGGCCATTGCCGGACACCGTATTTCCAGCACGAGCTTTCGAATCGCGCCGGGCTTTTTGGGGGCCAGCGCCACTGGGACGCCGGATGTGCCTGTCGCAGAGCTGGCCTTGCAAGGACTCACGGCCAAAACCGATCCAGGGGCTTTTGGTCAAACGATTACGGCCGCCACCTGGCAAGCGGATCGCGATCCGGTGTTCTATTGGGAGCCGCCGCTGACCGGGGCTGAAGTGGCGGGCTACAGCTATGCGCTGGATGCCGCGCCCGATGCGACGATTGAGACGATCGCCACCTCGGTGCATGTGGCCACACTCTCACCGGCCTTCTTGAGTGATGGGCGTCACACGTTTGCGGTGCTGGCCGTGAATAGCGCCGGTAATGTGGGCGAAGCGCTCACCTTTGAGATCTGGGTAGATACGACCGCACCGGTGATCCTGGGCTATACGCCGGCCACCGGGGCTTTGCTGAATACGCTCAGTCCGGTGTTTCACGTGGAACTCTCGGATACCTCCAGCGGCTTGACGTCTGACACCGTCACGCTCACCATCAATGGAGATGTGGTGCCGATCCAGTGGGATCCGGCCACCGGCACGCTGACGTTTTCAGGGGCCGCCCCGTGGCAGGAGGGCGTGAACAGCCTCAGCCTGACGGCGGCCGACGCCGTGGGCAATGCCGCGGCTCCGGTCGTCTGGAGCCTGACGATTGATGTGACCGCGCCGACCGGCACCGTGGTCATCAATGGCGGGGCGGCAGCAACCGCCAGCGCCTATGTCACGCTGAGCTTGGCGGCTGAAGATGCGCAAACCGGTGTCACGCGGATGCAAATCAGCAATGAGGCGGCCGCCGGCTTCGTGGAAGAGCCGTTTGTCGCGCTGCGCGAACTGTGGCTGCTCACGCCCGTACGCGGCACGCGCCAGGTCTACGTGCGGTTTTTTGACCAGGCCGGCAACGCCTCCGCGACGGTGTCGGATACGATCTTCCTGGACCTGCAAGCCCCAGAGACGCTCTTGACCGATGGCCCCGCCTCCTTGAGCGCCGAGCCCTCGGCCACCTTCACGTTTACCTGCTCAGAGCCGCCCTGCGTGTATGCCTGGGCGTTTGATGGCGAGGCGTGGTCTGCGTGGAGCGAGGCGATGACCGCCACGCGCAGCGGGTTTTCCAGCGGCAACCATTACTTTCGCGTCAAAGCGGCGAAGGATACGAATGGCCGCAGCGGCATCCAGGAAGATGAAGAGGACCCTTCCCCTGCGGAGCGCACGTGGGTGGTGGGCCATGAGACCCGGCTCACGGTGCCCAAAGGCCCGCCTGTGAAGCTATGGCGCGTGGAATGATCTCATGAGCATCGGCGTCGGCATTGAGCTCTCCGCAGAAGGCGCGCAAGGCGTGGTGGTCGAGGTGGACCGGGCGCATGCGCCGAAGGTGCTCGCGATGGCCAGCGCTGCCGGCAATACCGCGTCGGTCGAGGGGTTGGCCGCGGTGCTAGGCAGCCTGCGTGTCGAATTACGCATTCGCCAACCCGTGGTGCTCGGGCTGCCGGCCACGAGTGCTATCGTCGCCGGCGTCGCTCCCCTAGTGGTGCAGCCTCGGCGCGCGGTACTGGCGGTGCAGTTCGAGCTGCAGCAGTTGCTGCCCTATGGCCTGACGGATGCGGCGTGGCATTACGCCTGGTGGCCAGACGGCCCCGGCCCCTCTGTCGGGCGCACGCACGCTGTGCCAGAGGTGCCGCGCACGGCACTCGTCGTCGCTGCGCGGGCCCTGGCGGTGCAGGAGCGCTTGCAAGCGTGCCGTCGGGCAGGCTTGCGGCTCAAGGCCGTATCCGCCAGTCCTGTGGCGCTCTGGAATCTGTGGTCGCTGCAGCGCGAGGCCGGGGCGGCGGAGGCCAGGGTAGCACTGCTGCACGTGCGCAGCGCGCAATCGGCAGAGTGGGTGGTGCCTGAGGGGGGCGGACTGCAAGTGATCCCCTTAGCTGGGAGCACTCCCGTGGTCGTCGATGCCGCCGCAGCCTGGGAAGGGTTTGCTCAGCGCCCGCGCGTGTGGGTGCTGGGTGCGGCAGCATCCTGCCGCGTGTTCCAAGACGCCTTAGCCGCGAAGGGGGCGGTGGTGGAGTGGTTTGATCCGACTCGCCTGATGACGGGCCTTTCCACCCGGATCGTTTCGACAGCCGGAGGCCTGCCGGCGCTGGGCTTAGCCCTGCAGGGCGCGGGCCTACCTGTGCCGCTGCCGCTGAATTTGGTGCAAGGCCAGCAAGTTCGGCAGCAGCAAGCGCTGGTGCGTCGGGTGGCATCCGCGCTGACCGGCCTCTTGTTGGCGCTGGCGGTGGGGCTTGCGGGCCAGGGGATGTGGCGACGCTATCGCGCCGAAGCGGCACAGCTGGCATTGCTGCAGGAGCAGGAGCGGACCTACCAGGCGTTGCGCCCCGAGGCCAAGACCCTCTTGCAGCAGCAACAGGACCTGCAGGCGCGGACCGCCGCGTTGGAGGCGGTGTTGGCCCAGAAGACCCAGATGCCACAATTGGTGGCCGATCTTGTGGCCGCCTTGCCGGATGACGTGTGGCTGACCTCGCTGCAGGGCAGCAAGGGCGAAGCGTTGAGCGCCCTGCTGGAAGGTCGCGCCGCCTCGTTCCCGCAGGTCACGGAATATTTCGAGCGCCTCAAACGATTGGGCCGATTCACGACGGTCAAACCGCTGGCCACGCATGTGACCACGGAGGATGCCACCGGCAAGGAAATGATCGCGTTCTCCGTGCAAGTGCAGCGCGCAGAGGGCGCTCCTTAATGGCGTCGAGCTCTCCTCGTGCCGTGGCCCTCGGGCCGCTGGCGATGGCGCTGCTCCTCGGTGCCGCGCTGATCGCTGCCCTCGGTTGGCGCTGGCAGATGCAGCACCTGGCTACGCAGCTCAAGGCGACGCGCGAGGGGTTGAAGAAGCTGGCGTTGACCGCGGGGGTCGCCCCGGACCGCGCGGTGATGGCCTACCTGACGCGCCGGCAAGCCGCGTGCGAGCAGCGCTACCAGCAGGCAGTGGAGGCCTTAAGCCCTCCGCCGTTGCCGCCCGCCGCCCTCGCCGACCCGCAGCTGTTTTTTCAGCAGCGGCTGCATGAGATGACGCAGGCCCTGGAGCGATTGGCCGCCGCTCGTGAGATGGCGGTGCCGCAAACGCTCGGTTTTCCCAAGGAGCTGCCGCCGCCTGAAGTGGTGCCGCGCCTGCTGGTGCAGCTGCAACTGCTGCAGGAGGCCGCAGCACTGGTGGTTGACCAAGGCGTGGCCGCACTGCTGTCGCTGAAAATCGATGACCCTGAGCCGGTGCGCCCGCCGGGCGCGGCGGAGGTGCTGTTGACCCGCCTGCCGGTGCGCGTGCGGCTGACCTGCACGCTGCCGCAATTGTTGAAGATCATGGCTGCGGCGGATCGTGCCGCCCCCCTGATGGACTTCAAGGAGGTGCGCGTGGCCAGCCGCAGCACCGAGGAGGCGCTGGATGTCGAGTGCGTGCTGGCGCGATATCTGCCAGCCCCTGCAGGCGCCGGGGCCGATGCGCCAGCGGGCAAGGCCAAGGAGCCCACACGGCCGGTGCGCAAGACGCGCGAGCAGCGAGGGCGGCTGTCCGAATGAATCCTTGGCGCGGGGCTTCCGGATCGGTGGCCGCGGTGGCCGTGGCGGCCTTGCTGGCTACGGGGGCTTGGATCTGGCAGCGCCAGGCCGCGCCTCGGGGGCTGCCTCTCCCGATCGAGATAGGCCAAGCCGCTCGCGTGCAAGAAGCCTATCCGCTGGTCGCGGACAGTGTGAAGCTGCCGATGATCAAGACCGAGCTGCTTGAGCAAGTGGTCCTGGCCAATCCGTTTTCGATGCAGCGGCGCGCCAAGCCGCCGGCGCTCGAAGCGGGGCCAGGCAGCGGGTCGGATCGGGCCGCGACCAAAGCCCCGGTGGCGCAATTTATTTACAAAGGACGCATTGAGCTGGGCAGCCGCCTCCGCGCGATTTTGCAGGAAGCCCCCAGCGGCAAAACGCATTTTCTTGAAGTCGGACAAGAGGTTGCGGGGTTCAAAATCCTTGACATCTCGGAAAGCCAGGTGCTACTATCAAACCTACAGACCCGAGAGGATATCACTGTTGCTCTTAACGCCCCTGCGCGTCCGTAAGTCATCGCTCCTCCTACGCTTAAGTCTTCTCTCCACCCTGTGTTTTTCCGCCGGATTGCTGCCTCTCGGTGTCCTGGCCGAGGAAGCCTCTTCCCCTGAACCTACGGAAGATCCCGCCCGCACCATCGCGCTGCACCTGGCCATTGGCAAGGCCCGCCTCAAGATGGGCCGACCCGTGGAAGCGCAGGAGCGATTTCGCGCCGCGCTCGAGTTGGATGCCACACAGCACGATGCCTTGAAGCTCATGACGCAAGCGCAGCAGCAACTCGAGGCGCAGGAGGCGAAGAGCGCTCGCACGCGCGAGCGCTTGCAGCGCACGAGCCGGTCGCTCGCTGCGCAATGGGCGCGCGAGAAGGGCGACGTCCAGGCCAAAGAGGTCACTCAGGCGCGCAAGCAAGTCGCTGGGGCGCGCGAGCGGCAACTGAAGCTGTTCTACCACAAAGGAGTGAGCCTCTATTACCAAGGCCGGTTGGCGGAAGCCCTCGACGCGCTGCAGCAGGTGGTGGCGATGGACCCGCAGCATGCGCTGGTGCCCGAGGCACGCCGACTGATGGCGCGCGTCGAGGCGAAGCTTGC
>JAGVGS010000074.1 GCA_020057015.1 Candidatus Omnitrophota bacterium
CGCATGGCCACGATGGCGACCACGGTGGGCCACCAGAACGCGCGCGCGCGCTCTACCACGTAGGCCATCAGCGTTTAGGCAGGCTGCCGGGCCGCAACACGAGCGCCTCAATAGGGCTGGCCGTCAGCGCCTGAGCGCGGCGCAAGATCTCCACCCGCTGATAGTTCAAGGCGAACGTCTCGCCCGGATGATCCACCACCACCGTCAGGCGCCCTTTGCGCAGACTCACCGGCTGCGAGTGCCCGGCCAGCTTGCGGCCCACAATGCGCGGCCAGTGCTCCTGCAGCACCTGCACCGGTTGATGCGCTTCTTGCAAGCGCCGCAGCACGTCGGGGATGAGCGCGCCCAGTGGCGCTTCGTCCCGCGGCTTGGGCATCGGCCTCAGGCGAGCTTCATCGGCAGCACGAGGTAGGTAAAGTCGGGTTGCCGCACCACGGCGGGCTTATCGGCCCCGGCGATTTCGATGGTCGCCTCTTCAGTGTCCAGCACCTTGAGGACGTCCAGCCAAAACTCCGGATTAAACGCCACCGTTACCGGCTCGCCGCGGTACTGCGCCTCCAGCTCTTCGCGAGCGCTGCCCAGCTCCGAGGACTCTTTTGACACCACCAACCGGTTGGCGCTCAGCTCAAACACCACCGCTTGCGACGTGGCCGTCGTCATGAGGCTGGCGCGGCGAATCGCGTTGATGAGCGTCTGGCGCGATACGGTCAAGAGCTGCTTGGACGGGGGTGGGATCACCTTGTCATATTGGGGGAATTGCCCTTCAATCAACCGCGTGACCACCGTCACGAGCCCAAACTGAAACGTCAGCTGATGATCTTTCATCGGCGCAATCGTCACCTGCTCCGGCCCATCGCTCAACAGCCGGCCCAGCTCTCGAATCGTTTTCGCGGGAATGACCACCGAGAGGCTTGCGGCCCCTGTGGTGGGTGTGCCGGCGACCGCGAGGCGCCGTCCATCGGTGGCAACCATGATGAGGCTGTTCTTTTGCGTGGCCAGCAAGGCGCCGTTGAGGATGAAGCGTGTTTCTTCCATCGACATGGCGTGCGCCGTGCGCGCGATGAGGCTCTTCAGGGCAGCTTGCGGAATCGTAACCCCCAGCTCATTACCCTGCACCGGCAGCGCGGGAAAGTCTTCTGCCGGCAACCCCGGAATCCGAAAACTACTACTGCCGCACTGCACCGTCGCGGTATGGTTTTTCTTCGCCTCAAGCACCACCGGCTCTTCCGGCAGCTCGCGGATAATCGTCGTGAGCTTCCGCGCCGGCAAGGCCACCGCACCACGCTCTACGGGCGGGGCCAGGGGGAGCCGACAGCGGATGCCCACATCCAAGTCCGTGGCCGTTAGGGTCAACTCCCCTTCCCCAACTTCCAGCAGCACATTAGCCAGAATAGGGAGTGTGCTGCGATCATTCACCGCATGCTCAACCATCTGCAAGGTCTTGAGGAATTGTGGTTGTGGAATGGTAATTTTCATCGGACTCCCCGCGGTTCTGGTGTGGCGGTTTTCAACATATCCACAGAGACCCTGTGGAAAACCGCTCTTTTACTAGTACTCTCTTATAAAGAAAGAACTCGTCGTAGTACTAGAGGGTGTGGATATGTGGAGAACGCCCCCCTCACCTGCCTGCCAGAGACGAAGAAGTGACGAGCTGGTTGAGGTGCGCCACGAGCTGCTTCTTGTGCGCATCCTGTGCAATCTCGCGGCTAATCTTTTCCACGGCATGCATCACCGTGGTGTGGTCCCGCCCGCCGAACGCCTGGCCGATTTCCGGCAACGAGGCTTCTGTAAGCTGGCGGCAAAGAAACATCGCCAGCTGCCGGGGGTACAGAATGGAGCGCTGCCGGCGCGCCCCCCGCATTTGCGTCAGTTCCAGGTTGAAATAATCCGCCACCCGCCGCTGAATGGCCTCCAGCGTAATCCGCGCACTCACTTCGCGCACCATATCCTTCAGGACTTCCCGAGCGACGGCGGCGCTGGCGGGTTTATTAAACAGATTGCAGTAAGCCAGCACGCGGATGAGGGCCCCCTCGAGCTCACGGATGTTGGCCGTAATCTGTTGCGCGATGAAATCGGTGACGTCATGGGGCACCGCCACGCCGGCTTCCTCGGCTTTCTTGCGCAAGATCGCCGTGCGCGTCTCCAGATCCGGGCTTTGGATGTCCGTCACCAGCCCCCACTCGAAGCGCGAGACCAGGCGCTCTTCCAGCCCCGCGATGTCCTTAGGCGAGCGGTCACTGGAGATCACGATTTGCTTGTGGGCGTCGTAGAGCGTGTTGAAGGTGTGAAAGAACTCTTCCTGTGTGGCTTCCTTTTGCGCGATGAAGTGGATGTCGTCCACGAGCAGCACGTCGACCGTGCGGTACCGATCGCGAAACCGAGTGGTCGTCTTGTTCTGGATCGAGGCGATGAGTTCGTTCGTAAAGCGCTCGCTCGAAGTGTACACCACGCGCCGCTGCGGCCAGCGCTGTAGGATCGCGTGGCCGATCGCCTGCATCAGGTGGGTCTTGCCCAGGCCGACCCCCCCGTAAATGAACAGCGGGTTATACGCTTTGGCCGGTGATTCGGAGACGGCCAGCGAGGCGGCATGGGCGAAACGGTTGCTGGGGCCAACGACGAAGCGATCAAAGGTGAGCTTGTTGTTGAGGCCGTGGTCCCACGCGGCTGCGGGGGCGCGGGGGTTGGCGGGCCGGGCGGGCGCAGGGGTCGGCTCGAGGACGCTGGGGCCATCAGCGACGGATATCAGCACGGCCCGGCCGCTCACCTCGTGCTTGATGGCCTCCAAATAGTGCGCAGCTACCCAGTCTCGAAAGAACGCGTTCGGCGCCTCTAAGGTGACTCCCTGCGCATCTGCCGCTACCAGGGTCAAGGGATCAAGCCAACGGCTGACCACCTCAGATCCCAGGCGGGTCTTGAGCGCTTGCCGAACTGTTATCCAATCAACCGGAGAGTTTTCCACAGTTTCCACACGTTTTGCACAGGGTACGTTGCCGGAGCAGTGGCGCATTATACCAACGGCAGTCCTGGGCAACAAGCGAATTGTCCTTGCGCTGCGACGGAGAGACACCGTATAATGCGCGAACCATGAAAAAGCATCTTCGGAATAAGTCAAACACCAAACGGCAGCGCGTCCACGGGTTTCTCAAGCGCATGAGCTCCCGCGGCGGACGGCGGACGCTGAGCCGTCGTCGGAAAAAGGGCCGCCGACAGCTGATTCCTGCCTGATCTGGCCCGCCTTTCCCCGCTTAAACTCACCAAGAGCTTCCGCACGGTCTACCGACGAGGCCGATGGGCCCACGGGGCCTTGCTTTCTGTTGGGGCCCTGGTGACGCGGCAGCCGCAGGTGCGGGTAGGGTTGCGCACCAAGCGCGGGCTCAAGGGCGCGGTGGTGAGGAATCGGCTCAAGCGACAGCTGCGCGTGGTGCTCTCAGCGCAGCAAGGCCTCTTTCAACCTGGGTCTGACGTGGTCATCGTGCTGCATCCTCCTCGTGTGCCGATCTCGACGAAGGCATTGGAAAAGGAACTGCGTGAGTTATGTCGACGCACCAACCTTCTGCAGCCTGCCGCCTCCTAACAGCGACAGTCTATACTTACTGTAACATGCTGTCGCCGTTTATGTTACATGCGTGTAGGTTTATGCCAAGCTGCTCACAGTATGCGCTGCAGGCGCTGGAGCAACACGGCGCTCGGCGTGGTGTGATCATGATTCTAAAGCGGTTGCTCAGATGCCACCGGTTCTCGCAACAGTTTGGAGCTGATCCGGTCAGATGATGGAAAAGCGCGTGCTTATGGCCGCCGCTCTCTCGGTGGCATTTCTTGCCTTGTATACCAAGTTGGTGATTGAACCGCAAGCCAAGCACACAAAAAACCTCCCTGTTTTTACCCAGCACACCCAACCAGAGCAATTGCCTATTCCCACCATGTCACAAGAAGTTACGTCGTTGTATCATATTTCAGATGAAGAGGTTATAGAAATATCGAACTCGAGCATGACCCTGCGGGTTGGGTCTAAAAGCGGCGCTATTCACAGCGCGGTCATTCAACTCGAGGATGGCTCGGTGAGCATCAAGAGCCCATTTCCTTTGCTTGGCGTTCAGCTGCCATCGGAGCGCCTTACCTGGTCTATTGCATCACAAACGCAATCAGAGATTAAGCTTACAGCAACAGCTTCCACCGGTAGCACGTACACGCTCAACTATAGCATTCCACAGGATTTCCACACGGTAGATGTAACCCTCTCCAGCGGTGAGCGTAACAGCGATAAAGTGCTTATGACAAACACCTGGACACAGGCCGACGCGCTCTCTTCGAGGCAGAATCCGCTTGAGCTGGTTGCGTCCGGCGTCAATGGTGAGAAGCGCTGGTACCAAAAGTACCACGCAAGCCAAAAGAGTGGCAAAAATGTTCCACGTGGAACATTTTTGCTTGCGCTCAGTGAGCGCTATTTTTGCCAGGCGATTAAGCACGTCTCTGGTGAGGCGCAAGTCAAGTTGATTGGGGCGCCTCCTGGCACACTGGCCTCTGAATCACTGGTTGAATTGATCGATGAGTCTGGGGTTCACCAATATCGAGGACAGGTGTATTTTGGCCCTAGAGATTTTTTCTTTCTTAAGCAGGCTGGATTTGGTGAGGCATTCAAAGTGGGGATGCTGGGCCAGATCGGGCTGATTCTGATTATTGTGCTGAAATGGCTGGCTGGCATCACCAAGAGCTACGGCATTGCCATTATCTTGCTCTCTGGTCTTATTACGGGGCTTATGGCGCCGTTTACTCTTATCAGCATGCGCTCGATGAAGAAGATGCAGTCGTTGAAGCCTGAAATAGATCGCATCATGGCTAAACACAAGGGCAATCCCCAAAAAGGCAATCAGGAAGTCATGGCGCTGTACAAGGAGCACAAAGTGAGTCCCCTGAGTGGGTGCTTGCCGATGTTCTTGCAGCTTCCTGTCTTTATCGCGCTGTTGAACGCGATTACGCATTTTATCGGGTTCCGTGGGGCGCAATTTCTTTGGATCAAGGATCTTTCCTTGCCGGATAGAGCGTTCTTGCTTCCTGGCGCGATCCCATTTATAGGGAACGCCATTAACATTTTGCCGCTCGCTATGGCGGTGCTGATGTATTTTCAAACAAAGCTGTCCCAGCAGAATATGGGATCATCCGGAACAGGGGCCATGGCCAATCCTCTCGCTGGACCGATGATGCCGGTGCTGTTTGGTGTCATGTTCTATCAATTTCCCTCAGCGCTTGTGCTGTACTGGCTGACGAATAGCGCGATGTCCATTGCGACCTATCGGCTTGTGCGCTAAGCGAACATCTAGTACAATGCGGTATCGATAATGTTCCACGTGGAACAATTGTTCCACGTGGAACATTAGGGCTTCCTAAAATTGTTCCACGTGGAACATTTATGGCCAAGATCATTGCGATTTGTAATCAAAAGGGCGGCGTAGGGAAGTCTACGACCGCGGTCAATGTCGGCGCCTACTTAGCCCTTTCTGGCAAGCGGGTTCTGTTGATCGATTTAGATGCGCAGGGCAATGCCACTACTGCCTGCGGGATTGATCGTAAGCAGTTGCACAAGGACATCTACGCAGTGATAATCGGCGATCTTCTTCTGGCTGAGGCAGTTAGGAAGACTGGCATTGAGCGGCTTGATTTGGTTCCAGCAAGCCTCGATCTCGCTGGAGCTGAGCCGTATTTGATGAACTTGCCTGAGCGCGAAACAACGCTCAAGCGATTGCTCGAGCCGATACTCCTATCGTATGATGTGGTGCTCTTTGACTGCCCGCCGGCGTTAGGGATGATCACGCTTAATGCCTTGGTGGCGGCGAACAGTACCATGATTCCGGTGCAATGCGAATACTTAGCGCTCGAGGGGTTGAACTCGTTGCTGCAGACGATCAATCTCATCAAACAGAAATTGAATCCCTCGCTGCGCGTGGGAGGTATTGTGCTGACGATGACGGATTTTCGAGTGAATCTTGCGAAAGAAGTCGCCGATGAAGTGAAACGCTACTTCAAAGACATGGTCTTTGACACCTCAATTCCTCGCAATGTCCGGCTGGCCGAGTCGCCGAGCTTTGGCAAACCGATTCATCTGTATGACCCGCATTCGACGGGAGCCATGGCGTATCAGCTTCTTACACAAGAGGTTATAACAAAAGAGTTCGAGGCGGCCAATGACCAGGCGCTTAGGTAGAGGCCTTGCGGATATTATCGACGCAGGTGTCCCACCTGCGTCGGATGCGGTGAATTTCGTGATGCTCAAACCCGAGCAAATCCGGGCCAGTCGTTTTCAGCCGCGCGCGGATTTCAACGAAACAGCGCTGGAGGAATTGAAGGCGTCGATCAAGCGCAGCGGGGTGGTGGAGCCGGTGATCGTGCGGCCGCTGGGGGGCGGCGCGTATGAGCTCGTGGCTGGGGAGCGCCGCTGGCGCGCCACGCAAGCGCTGGGGTTAGGCGAGATTCCGGCGGTCATCAAGCAGCTGAGCGATCGCGAGGCGCTTGAGCTCTCGCTCGTGGAAAATGTGCAGCGCGAAAACTTGAACCCGCTGGAGGAAGCTAAGGGCTACGCGCGCCTGCTTGAGGAGTTTGGCTATACGCAGGAAGAGATCGCCTCAGCGGTGGGCAAGGATCGCGCCACGATTTCGAATTTGCTACGGCTGTTGACGCTGCCCTCCGAGATACAGCAGGCCCTCGCGAAAGGGCAGCTAACGTTTGGCCACGCCAAAGCGCTGCTCAGCGTGGCGGTGCGTAGCGAGCAGGCCGCGCTGTTCAAGCGCGTCGTGGGCAGCGGCCTGTCGGTGCGCCAAACCGAAGCGCTGGCGCAAGGGGCATCGCCCGAGCACCGACGGCGCCGCCAGAAGCTGGCCCCGCAGGCGCAAGCGCTCGAGGATCAATTGCGCGCGGCGCTGGGCACGAAAGTGCGCTTAGTGACGCGCCAATCCGGCGGGCGCATCGTGATCGATTTTTTCTCGGGGGAGGACCTGACGCGCCTGCTGAAAGTACTGGGCGTCACGGCGGCGTAATGGAGCAGACCACGCTGTTGATCGTGAAACCCGATGCGCTGCAAAAAGGCGTGATGGGTGCGGTGCTCAGCCGTGTCGAGCAGCTCAAGCTGCGCTTTGTGGCCGCCAAGGTCGTGCGCCCTACGCGCGAGCTGGTCGAGGAGCATTACCAGCACATCAAGGGCCGGCCGTTTTTTCAGGAAACCGTCGAGCACATGCTGGGCAAGCTGCACGGCGTGCCCTACGCGGTGGCGTTTATCCTGCGCGGGGAAGACGCCATTGCGCGGCTGCGGCAGATTGCCGGGGCGACGGATCCGGAGAAGGCCGACCCCCAATCGCTGCGAGGCCAGTTTGGGCGTACGCGCACCAGCGGCCTGATGGAAAACGTCCTCCACGCCTCATCGGATCCCACCGAAGCGCAGCGCGAAATCGGGCTGTGGTTTGGCGCGCAGGACCTTGCGGGCGCATGAGCCGGGTGCAGAGCATGACCGGTTACGGCCGGGCCGCGCGTGCCACACGCCTGGTGTCGATCACCGTCGAGCTGCGCAGCACGAACCACCGTTTTTTTGAGCTGGAGCCGCGGCTGCCCAGCGGACTCTCGGCGCACAGCGCGCGCGTCAGCGAGCTCGTGCGGGCCCACGTACAGCGCGGGCGCGTGGAGCTGACGGCCAGCATCCAGTTTCATGAAGCCGATCGCCGCAAGGTCGTCGTGGATGAGGCGATGCTGCAGCGGTATCATGACACGCTGCAGGCGCTGCAGCGGCGCTTTCATCTGAAGGAGCCGATTACGCTGAGCCAGCTGCTGACGCTGCCGCAGGCGCTTACGGTGGTGGAGGAGCGCGTGCCGACGGACAAGTTGGCCGAGCCGCTGGCCCGCGCGGTGGAAGCCGGCGCGCGGGAGTTGGCGGCCTCCCGGCAGCGCGAG
>JAGVGS010000149.1 GCA_020057015.1 Candidatus Omnitrophota bacterium
CCGCCAGACTATCGAGCGCGGCCCTATCGCCTTTGCTACTGCCAACCAAACCCTTGGCTCCCCTGATTTCCACGATCGGTTGGTCGGCGAGCCGTTTGATCGCGTGGCCGCGCGCCAGGCCGCGCGCGATGCGGTTTATGAGAACGCCCAAGGTCGCCTGGTGCCGTTTCAGCCGCTGCCGACCGGCCCGGTGGCCTTTGTGACGGATGGGGCCCCCACCGGTGCCGCAGCATCCAGGTCTGTGGCGGCCGTGTTGAACTACCTAGTGAGCGCGCCCCAACAGACATTTACGGCGGCAGACCTGGCATCGCGGACGGCTTTAGAGTGGGGTGCCGTTGACCAAGCGCTTGCGGTCTTGAGAAGCTACGCGTTGGTTTTTGAGCAGCCTTCGCGCTCTGCCGGCAGCGAGCCAGCCTATCAGCTCACCCCCCTGGTGATGGCGAATGCTCCGGCGCTTCAAGCCCTCATGGAGGAGTTGCCGCAGAACCCCTCGCCCGATAAGCAGCAGAAGCTACTGCCCAGGGTCCAAGCCGCACTGGCGGCTGCGAATCGCGCGCTGGGACGCGACATGCGTCCTGAGCAGGCCTTGCCGCGTCTGCGCGACGCGCTGAGGGCCTATAACGAGCGCTGGAAGGCGATGCCCGTCGAGCATCGTCCACTCTACAATACCATCGTTGATTTTGCTGCCGCAGAACTGGGCTTTATCTTTACGCTGGAGGAGCGTGCCGTGCTTCAGCGGCGAATGAATACATTGAGATTCTTCGACGAGTTGCTTAATCCTATACTGCTGAGCGATTATTTCTGGCAAATCCTCGCGGCACGGCTCCGGCCTGATGGCAAGGTCGGGTTCACCCATTATGAAACAGCGACTCACCGATATATGGTGGCCTGGGGCTCTGGCGGCAGCACAGAGACGCTGGTTGCTCAGCCAGGGTCCTGGAGCAGGCTGGCACAGTCCCCCCGTTTCGATGGCGGATATGAAATAGTTTGGCTAAGAGTTGATGATAATACAGTATCTTATAGCGGCCAAATAAATTACGTACCGGCATTTACAGCTACGGATTTGGCTGAACTCGCATCAGGACCCCTTGATGCCAAGGGGCTGGACATCGTGCGCGCCTGGTTGAAGAAAATCTATCCTGAGACCTTAGGAAAGGCGGCCGATAAGCTGACGCGCGCAGGCAGTAATGTCGAAGAAGTCATTCAACGCTACGCATTTACCGGGTCAGCTGCCGAGATTCTTCGCGTGCTGGCGCGCCAGCCGGTCACGCCGGGAACTCCACCGCTGCCGACCGGCCCGGTGGCTTTTGTGACCGATGGCGCTCCCCTTGTATCCGTGACCTCAAGTGCTCTTTACGATTTTGTGAAGCGTAGCTTCAACCGGCGCATCCTAGAGCAGGTAGTCGATAGGGTAGCGCAGAGTATGAGCGCGACCTTGGGGTATAAGGTGGATGCCAAACTTGTCGGGAGCATGGGGTACTTGGGTGGAGCTAGGGACAATATCGATATTGTGCTGGTGACAGAGAGATTCGATATCAATCAGTTGGAAGAAGGGTTGGTTGCGCCAGCAGTGCGCAGAAGTTTCGTACGAGCATTCAACGAGCAGCTGAGACGGTTTGGGGTTACCGCGTCGTCAAGCCATATTACTGTTGGGCAACCAAATGGCGAGAGCGTGACCGTAGCGCTTGACTTGTTCCAACAAGGCTCCTGGGAAGATGCAGGGCGGATGGCGGAGCTGTTGCTTGATGAAAAGTCAGAGCCTCAGCGATACGTAGCTCTGGTCTACTACTTTGGCGATGAAGCGATGTATTCCGAGATTCTCACGGACTTTCATGCGATACCGGCTGAGGGGAATAGCGACGCATTCTTGCAGGTCTGGGGCCCAAGGATCGCGGCACTTCTGGAATCTCGCGAGTACGCTCGTCTCTCACCCCAAGAGATTGGTCAGATGATCGGAGAGCGGCTGCAGCGACCGATTGCAGGTGACGAACTGGAGCCAGCGCCGGCCACGCCCTTCGGCCTCCCCGACCAGCTGCAGCGCCTCGAACAGTTCATGGGGGCGAATAACGGACAGGGCGATGTCCGGGGCACTATTCTGGAACTCTTCGCCTCGACCGATGTCTTCATCAGTAAGACCGCGACCCACCCCACAATTGACGTCGGGGTGAGCACGGCGGCAGTCTCCGGGGTGTCCGGGGGCGGGGCGCAGGCCGGCACCTCGGCCGGCAGCCGCGAGCCCCGGAATCTTTCCGGTGGCGGCGAGATTCAACGCCGCGAGCTGGAGGTCTTTCTGAGCACGATCAAGCCCAAGCTGGCCGGGATGAACGTCGGCCAGGCGCTCAATATCGATAGCCTCCTGGAAGACATTGGCCGGGGGCTCAAGGAGAAAGAAGACGATCCGGATCTCATCTACGCCGGCTCCGTGGTCACCGCCACGTCCATGGCCGTGATCCGGGCCCTGGCGCGCTCCGCCCAGGTCGACGAAGAAGTCGCGGTGTTCTATCTCTACAATCTGCTGGCGGAACAAGCGGGCGCGCCGACCTTAGCCCAGATGACCCTGCCGATCTACATGGCCAAGGCCAATGACGGGGGAGTGCACGGGGCGACCGAGCCCTCAGACGAATTTGAGAGCGGCAAACGGCCGGTCCTGCCGGTGCAGGAATTCCTGTTTGTGCCGGCGGGCTACGCGACCTATTCCGAGGCCCTGGCGGCCTTACGCGCGGTCACGAAGCGCTACTACGAGTTCGTGAAGGAGATTGACCCGAACTATCAGTTCGGGGCCGAAGCGGCCATCAAGTCCAAAAAGCTCACCTCGAACCGCCAGGTCTTCGCACTCATGACGCGGGCCATTGAGGAAACCCCGGGCGGCGAAGGGGTTTTCATTGCGACCGACGTCGCGGCTTCGGAGCTCAAGGGGAGGAATCCGCAGACCAAGAAAGATCTCGGCTACTACTACGGCGACGATGCCCGCCAGGAGTTCGGCGTGGCGAGCGGCTACCTTACCCCGGAGCAGGTCATCGCGTACTGGCAGAAACTCATCCAGGACTTCCCGCGGATCATCTCGATTGAGGATCTGTTCCACGAGAGTGACTATGCTGCCTGGGAGGCAGGGACCCAGGCTTTGCAGCATCTGGTGGCCCTCATCGGCGACGACATCTTCGTCACCGATCCGGCACTGGTCTCCACGGGCGCCACGCAGCAACAAGCGACCGGACTCTTAAACAAGATCAACCAGGCCGGCACCATGCGCCGGTCGTTTCTGGCCACGATCCTGGCGCGGCACTTGCCGGTTAAAGCAGGCGAGCTGCCCTGGGTCATCGCCGTGTCGCATCGCTCCGGGGAGCCGGCCAACCAAGACATGATGGCGCTCCTGTCGGTGGGCATTGGCGCGGAATTCATCAAGACGACCGTGGGCAGCGATGCCGGGGGCGGCCAAGGGCGGGAGGCCAAAGTCAACGCCCTGGGCATGATGGCGGCCAAGTGGGCGAATCGCGGCACCCCGCTGCGCTACCAGGGCGCTCGCATCCTCACTGATCCTCAGCGGCCCTTTGAGCAGCGGATCGCGGAGATGATGCAAAAGGCAAAAGAGCGCCAGGGACCTTCTGCGGTCGGGAATGCCGATGAACTTTTCGACCCGCCGACTGCCCCCCCGATGCCGGCACGTGAGCCAGGCGCGCCACTTGCCGGAGCCCCAAGTGAGTCGGCACGATCCGCGAGCAGTCAGGAAGTGGTCGATCGCGGTCTGCTGCCGATGGGTAGGGATGCACATATGTTAAGCCTGGGTGTCAGCACCGCTGGCAGCGACGAAATCTTCTTCGCGAAGACAAGTCCTGAATTGAAGATTGTCGCCACTACAGTCGATGAGCAGGGAATCAGGCTCGCCGAAGCAACCGCCAAGGAAGCCGGCGTGGGCGGCCAGATCGAGTTCAAACTGGAAGACGCGACGCAGCCCTGGCGCGACTACGAGGATGGTTCATTTGATCTCGTCTATGCCAGGCTCTCCATGCACTGGATGTCACGACAGCAGGTCGAACACGTCTTTGCCGAGATGGCGCGCGTGGTGAAAAATGGCGGTCGGATTGTCATTGTCGTGAAATCCGATGGGGACTATTGGGCGCATCATCAGACCGCTCAACGTGATGACGCGACCGGCCTCACGAGCTTCGTCGATGATGAGCTTGTTCCACCTAAGAAACTCGAGCGACAGTTCTTCTCTCGGAGCAGCCTGCGAGCTTATGCCGAGCGGAGCGGTTTGGCCGTTGAAGAAGACGGCATTTGGGAAAGTCGCGAAACGCTGGTCAAGGATTTTATGCGCACGGTGCCCGCGAGGCATGAGAGTTCACTGGTGACGATGGTCGATTCCAAGCCGGTGAGGTCGGTCCAGGGCCCCTCAGCCGGGGGCCCCGTGTCTCCTCTCGGCTCTGGGGCCGGCAGCAGCGATGCGCCGCTGTCTGGTGAGATGGCACTCCGTCAGCAGCTTGAGGGGATCAGGCTTGAGCACCTCTCGCCGCTCGAGAACCTTTATGGGTCTGCAGATGCCACTTCGCTTGCTAAGACACGGAACTCAGCCAAGGAAGTTGTCAGCGTGCTTGTGGCTTTCGTACGCGAGCCCTCAGCTGAGGAAGGTCTGTTGCGCCAGCAGCTGGAGACGTTGGTTGAGCGCCCCACGGATTACGAACACATCGGCCGTTGGCGGACGGCGTTGAACAGCATTGTGCAGGACGCTGCCAATCTCAAAGCCCAGCGCCAAGGCCAGCCTATCGCCGGCGAGCCTGCGCCGGCATCCGCTGGTGCCGCACCTGCCGGAGAGTCCGCGTCGCCGTCTGCTGCTGCGGTACAGTCCATCCTGGATGAGTTGAGCATGCCAAAGACACAGCCGCGTGGGAAGTTGACCATAGGCCATTCCATCCTGCTCGATGAGCACGGGCACACAATCTCGCTCAAGGCACCGCCGGCGCGCGGTCCTGAGCCGGCGTATCGCATCCCACTCGCTTTTCGAAACGGCCGGTGGGAAGTGATGGACGACTATAAGGGCGCTGTCCCGGAGGCCCTGAGCGATGCGCTCGCGCGCGTCAACGCTACGTCCAGCACGCCGCCTGCCGGAGCAGCGTCGACGACCGAGCCGGCACGATCCGTTGCAGCCACCGCCGACAGTGCGGCTGAGGGTGCATTGTCGGCGCAACAACGGCTGGAAGAGATACTTGCCGAGATCGCCTTATTGGAGAATGAGCAGAGAGCAGCGGCGATGGCGCTGCTGTCAAGGATGCCGGTCAGTCCAACGGAGTCCGAGGCGATGGCACGGCACCAGAGGACGCTGGAGACCCGATTGCTTGGCCTCGAAGAGCAGCGCAGGGTGATAGAGACCCAGCTGAAGGATGACGCGCTGCGAGCGCGCCTCGCCGAGAGGGCTGTGGCCGCCACGCTCCTTACGCCAACCCAGGCCGCAGCGCGCATCCAAGGTTGGCTCGACGAAGGGATGACGCCTGCCGAGATCATGGCCCGCATCCGGACGCGGAATTTTGCCCGGGCGCCAACGACGCCTGAGGAAGTTTTTCAAATCGCTTTGGTCGTAACCGCCGAGGCTCCAGGCTTCGACGATATCCGCTTTGCCGAGCGCGACGGCACGCTCATCATCGCGAAGGGGGCTTCGCTTGAGGCGCTGGCGGTCCAGGGCCCCCCTGCTGGAGGGCCGGCATCTTCTGACGAGGAGTTGTTGCTGGAAGCGCTCAAGCGCGACCCGGTATTGTCAGAAGAAATCCACGAGCTGCTTGAGTTGCCGGCGGTTGTCGAGGTGGTTTCGGCTTATGCTCGAGCGGTCCGGGAACACTTCCGATTGGTGTTCGCAGCTCAGCCATCGATTGCAGGGCCGCAAGAGCTGCTTGCGCAAGATCGAGCGCTCGAGCGTTTGCGTGAGGAATTCGATGAAAACCTTACGAGTATCCCAGCCGTCCGAGCTGCAACTAGTAGCCGGGATGATCTGGCCTGGCCCGATGATGATCGTCCCGTCGCGCTCACTGATCACGCCCTTCTGCTTATGACCATTGAACTCCACCAGCAGGCCATGGTACTTGTCCAGGGTTTCCTGGCCGATGGGGCGCGCGAGCTAGTGGTCGATGGCGCGAAGACCGACCTGGCTAACGGTTTGTTGGGCCGCTACGTGATCAAGACCCTGTACCCGCGCATTGTGGCGCGCCTCACCGAGCAACTCGATGCGTATGTTACGCAGCTGCGTAAGATACGCCAGGAGATCGCGGCGGAAGATCCTGTGCGCGCCGAGGCGCGCGAATACCTCCTGACGCACTTTGTCCCTGAACAGATCGAGTTCTACTCTACCCAGCCGAATGTTTGGTATGTCTGGGGTGTGACCGCCGCGCCGGTGCGAAGGCCGATTCTGTACCGGGTCACGACTGCCGATGCGCCTGACTCTGATGCGATACTCCAAGCCATTACATTGAAGCCAGGGTTGATACAGACGGTGGCAGAAGCGTTCATGCGGGCCTTAGAACCTTTAGCCATCGTGCCCAAGACCGTTGGGCCTAATGCCGAGGTGAAGGTGCGGGCTTTCAATGTGCCGGAAGAGACTTGGCAGAGCCTTAAGAGGATCGGCAACGCCTCAGGCCGCTCTCCGCCGTCCGGGCCCTCGGCTACTGGTGCCCCTGCTGCGCCTTCTGCTCCTCGTCCCCGCGAGATCATCCAACGGCCTTTCTTGACAGTGTTTCTGCCCATTCAAGCCGGGCTCTTTGGCGCTCTCACGCTCGCCATGGCCCTCATATTGGGGCCCATGCTTGTTGCCGCAGGGCTAGGCGTGCCATTGGCTATCGGAGCCGTTGTGGCGCTGTCTGCCGGCATCGATGTGGCCTTAAACGTGCTGTGGATCGTGGCCGGCCCGCCGGCGCAGCAACGGCTGCAGACGCACTGGGATTATGAAGCCTTCAGCACGGCGGTTTCGGGTCGTGATGTGCGCGATGTCGCCGAAGCGTTCCTGATCAAGGCCGGCACTGTCGAAGAGATCTACACCTATCTGCGCGACACGCTCCACGCTGTGCCTGCCGGCATCACGCTCGAGACGCCACAAGGCCGTCAACGCTTCCTGCGCCTAGTCACGGCGGTGGCGGAGCGCTGGGTGCCGGCCGAAGCTTGGCTCGAGGTCCTGAGCAGCGGGTTAGGCCCGGAAGCCGCCACCGAGGTTACGCCCGATGCGCTTGCCAGCGGGGTGCGCACCGGCGGGGTGACGTTCGAAGCGCAGGGGGTGCGGGTGCACCTGCATCCGGTGGAGCTGGGGTTGGCGGATGACGAAGAGACCGCCGACCTCATCGGCGCCATCGTGGCCCAGCAAAGCAGCGACACTGAGGTGCTGTACCCCGAAACCATCCGCGTCTTCGGCGACACGATGCCGCAGTTTAGCGTACTCCGTGACCTGAAATCGCCTTTGCATCGGGTCAATAACCTCGCCAACCTGCTGCGCGATGCCGGCATCCACAAGGATTTCCAGGGCAATCAGGTTAGGGAAGAGGCGCTGCACCCGTACTACCGGCGCTCGCGTAAGATCCAGCCGCACCAGGCCTCCCGTATGTTGCAGGGCTTCGTCGGCCGTCTGCAGCGTTTCCTGGTGCGCGCCTATTTCACTCGCGGGGGCATCGCCGAGCGCTACTACCGCACCTTTGGCGAGGTGGACGCCATCCAGGCGCGCCAGCCGCTGGCCGGCGGCGTGGGCCTGCCCGGGCTGCTGGGCCTCA
>JAGVGS010000066.1 GCA_020057015.1 Candidatus Omnitrophota bacterium
AGCCCCCGGGCGTGCGCCCGGCGCACCGCGCGCGCAACGGCGGCCGCCGTGCGGACCTTACGACTGGCAGGAGCCGGTATTCCGGGCATCCGTCAGGCCGAGGCCATCTTCCACGAGGCCACAGAGGATGTGGCCGATCGTCAGGTGCAGTTCCTGAATGCGGGCGGTCGCGGTGGAGGGGGCTATCAGGCAAATATCGCACAGCGGCGCCATCTTACCGCCGGTGCCACCGGTGAAGCCAATCGTGGCCACCCCCAGGGCCTTGGCCTTGTGCAGCGCTTTCACCACGTTGGGCGAGTTGCCGGACGTGGAGAGTCCGATGGCCACATCCCCTGGTTGTGCGAGGCCTTCCAGTTGGCGGCTGAAAACATCTTCGTAAGCATAGTCATTGCCGATCGCGGTCAGGCTGGCCATATTTTCGGTCAAGGAAATAGAGGGCAGCGGCCGGCGGTCCTTGCGAAAGCGCCCCACAAATTCGCCGGCCATGTGCTGGCTCTGCGTGGCCGAGCCGCCGTTGCCAAACCAAATGACTTTATGCCCTGCCCGCATCGCCTGCGTCATGAGCTCGCCAGCCTTAGCGATGAGGGCTACGTGGGCTGCTGAGAGCTCGCCATGCAGCTTCGCAGCTTCGCGCAAGCTGGCCTGGATGGTCTCTGTCGCGGCTGCAGCAGGGGTCATCCGGAGAAGGTCTTCGCCAGCTCAAATAAGTCCCTGTCCACGGTCTTGAGCTTGCCGGTGGCCTCTTCGATGGGCACCGCAACGATCGCATTGCCTTGGAGGCTGACCATCTTGCCAAATTGGCCCGCCAGGACGAGCTCTACCGCCTTGACGCCGAAGCGTGTGCCCAGCACCCGGTCGAAGGCCGTGGGGCTGCCGCCGCGCTGAATGTGGCCCAGCACCGTGACGCGCGTCTCATAGCCGGTGCGCTGCTCGATCATCTTCCCCAGCTGATCACCGATGCCGCCCAGCCGCACGTGGCCGAATTCATCGAGCTTCTCCGAGACCGTGATGTCCGCAGCCTTAGCGAACTTCGCCCCCTCTGCGACCACCACGATGCTGAAATCCTTGCCCCGGGCATGGCGATGCTTGATCGTCTCGCACACGGCATCGATGTCGATGGGCTCCTCGGGAATGAGGATGACATCGGCTCCGCCGGCGATGCCGGCATGGACCGCGATCCAGCCGGCGTGGCGGCCCATCACTTCAGCCACCATGATGCGGTGATGGCTCTCGGCGGTGGTATGCAGCCGATCGAGTGCCTCCATCACGATGTTGACCGCAGTGTCGAATCCGAAGGTCACGTCGGTTTGGGAGAGGTCGTTGTCAATCGTCTTGGGCACGCCCACCACATGGATGCCGTCCTTCACGAGCTTGGTGGCAACGCCCAGCGTGTCCTCCCCGCCGATAGCGATGATCGCATCCAGGCCGAGCGTTTTCACCGTCTCCTTGAGCTTTACCACATCCTCGGGCTTCTTGTAGGGGTTGGTGCGCGAGGTGCCCAGGATCGTGCCGCCCCGGTGCAGGATGCCGGAGACCGTCTCCAGGGTAAGCGGCACGGTGTCCCCGGTGATCAGGCCCATCCACCCGTTGCGCAGGCCGATGACCGTAATGCCGGCCCGGATCGCGCGGCGGGTGACCGCCCGGATGACCGGGTTCAGCCCCGGGCAATCACCCCCGCCGGTCAATACCCCAATTTGCTTGATCGTGGTCATGCGTCCACCTCGGTTGAAGGGCTACTCGGTTTCCGTGACTTGCAGCTGGCGGTCCAGATAGTCGGTGGCGATTTGGCCGCGCCAGAACGTGGGGTCGCTGAAGATCTGTTTGTGCAACGGGATCGTGGTGTGGATGGGCTCGATCACGTACTCCTCCAGGGCGCGCTGCATCACGCGGATCGCTTCTTGCCGCGTGGGCCCGTGCACGATGAGCTTGGCCAGCAGCGAATCATAGTACGGGGGCACGTCATAGCCAGCGGTGACATGGGTGTCGACCCGCACCCCCGGCCCGCCGGGCTGGTAGTACTCAGTGATGCGGCCCGGCGAGGGCGCAAACCCGTTGCTGGGGTCTTCCGCGTTGATCCGGCACTCCATGGCCCACCCGTTGACCCGGATATCATCTTGCTTCAGGTCGAGTGGCTCGCCGGCCGCGACGCGGATCTGCTCTTTGATGAGGTCGATGCCGGTGACCATTTCGGTGACCGGATGCTCGACCTGGATGCGGGTGTTCATCTCGATGAAAAAAAAGTTGCCGTCCTGATCCAGCAGGAACTCGACCGTGCCGACGGACGTGTAGCCGGCGGCCTTGGCCGCGCGGACGGCCAGCTCGCCCATCTTGCGGCGCATCTTGGGGTCCACCGCCGGCGAGGGGGATTCCTCCACCAATTTCTGATGGCGCCGCTGGATGGTGCAGTCGCGCTCGCCGAGATGGAGAATGTGCCCGTGCTTGTCGGCCAGCACCTGGATTTCGATATGCTTCGGTCGCTGCAGGTACTTTTCCACGAACACCTCGCTGTTGCCAAAGCTCGCTTCGGCCTCGGCTTGGCAGGTCATGAGCGCACTCACCAGCCGCACGTCATTATGGCAGACGCGCATGCCCCGCCCGCCGCCGCCGGCGGCCGCCTTCACAATGACCGGATAGTTGATGCGCCGCGCGATCTTGAGGGCGTCCTCCTTGTTCCGGACGGCCGACATGCTGCCCGGCACGATGGGAATCCCGGCCTTGCGCACGAGTTCCTTGGCCGCGATCTTATCGCCCATCAGACGGATGGCCTGGGCCGTGGGCCCGATAAAGGTGATATTGCAGGACTCACAGATCTCGGCGAAGTGCGCGTTCTGGGAGAGGAAGCCGTAGCCCGGGTGGATGCCGTCCACATCGGCGATTTCAGCCGCGCTGATAATCGCGGGAATGTTGAGGTAGCTCTGCTCGGCTTTGGGGGCCCCAATGCAGATGGCCTCATCGGCCAGGCGCACGGGCAAGCTCTGGCGGTCGGCCTCGGAGTAGACCGCCACGGTGCGCACGCCCAGCTCTTTGCAGGCGCGGATGACGCGCACGGCGATTTCACCGCGGTTGGCGATCAGAATCTTGGAGAACATGCGTGGGGCACCCCCCGGCGTTAGGTGCGGGGCTCGACCACAAACAGCGGCTGGCCGAATTCGATGGGGGCCCCGTTGTCCACCAGCACCTCGGTGATGCGCCCGGCAACCTCGGATTTGATCTCGTTCATCAGCTTCATCGCTTCCACGATGCAGACCACCTGGCCGATGTCCACGTCCTGGCCGATCTCCGCAAAGGCAGGGGCGTCGGGGGACGGGGCCCGGTAGAAGGTGCCGACCATGGGGGACTTGATTACCGTGCCGCGGCGGCTCTCTTCAGGGGCTTTGGCTGCGGCCGGCGCCGGGGCGTGCACGGTGCCGGTGACATACTCCACTGTGTGCGACCCTTGCGCAGGGGAGGCTTTCTTCAGGCGGATCCGTAGCCCCTGCTGCTCGACTTCGAGCTCGACCAGGCCGCGGCGCTCCATGAGCTGGAGCATTTCCTCAATCAGGCGAAACGCCTCGCGCTCCGTTGGC
>JAGVGS010000017.1 GCA_020057015.1 Candidatus Omnitrophota bacterium
ATCGCGCGCGGGGCCTCGGCGGTGATCGCCCAGCGCTGGCCCGAGGGCGTCACACCCGAGGGCGGGAGTGCCGCGGCCACGTGGCAATCGTGCCCCTGCTTCTTGGTACGCGATTCGCGCGAAGCGCTGGTGACCATGGCCACGCGGTTTTACGGCCACCCCTCGCGCAAGCTGCGGCTCGTCGGGGTCACCGGCACCAACGGGAAAACCACGACCACCTATCTGCTCAAGGCCATCCTGGAGCAGGCCGGCTATCGCGTCGGGCTGCTGGGCACCATCGCCTATCAGATCGGCGGCCGGGTGCTGCCCTCCACGAATACGACGCCCGGCGTCCTCGAGTTGCAGCGCTACTTCGCCCAGATGGTGGGGCAGGGGCTGCAATGGTGCGCGATGGAAGTCTCCTCGCACGCGCTGGCCCAGGGCCGCGTGCAGGGGCTCGAATTCGAAGCCGGCGTGTTTACCAACCTCGGCTCTGACCATTTGGATTATCACAAGACGCGCGCCGAGTACGCGGCCGCCAAGCGCAAGCTCTTCGAGTTCGTGCGGGCGGACGGCCATGCGATCATCAACGTGGACGACCCCTTTGGCCGAGAGCTGGCCGCCACGGTGCGCCATCCCTCGATCATCGGCTACGGCCTCGATAGCTCGGCGCGAGTGACGCTGCGGCACATCATGTGCTCGTGGGAGGAGACGAGCGTGGTGATCGATTCGCCCTGGGGCGCGGTGCCGATCACGACGCCGCTCATCGGCCGGCACAACATTCCGAACATCAGCGCGGCGGCCGGCAGCCTGCTGGCCCTGGGCGTGAAATCCCAGGCGATCCGCGAAGGCCTCAGCCACCTGCCGCAGGTGCCTGGGCGCATGGAGCAAGTCGCCAATGACATCGGCGCGCACATTTTGATAGACTATGCGCATACGGCCGATGCGCTGCGGCTCATGCTGCTGTCGCTGCGGGAGCTGACGCGCGGCCGCGTGATCGTGCTCTTTGGCTGCGGTGGTGACCGCGACCAGACCAAGCGGCCGGTGATGGGCAAGACGGCAAGCTTGTTGGCCGACCACGTGATCCTGACGTCGGACAACCCGCGCGGCGAGGATCCGATGGACATCCTCCATCAGATCAAGCGCGGGTTTCCCGAGGGCTTTACGCACTTCGACGTGATCCCGGACCGCGAGCAGGCGATTGTGGCCGCCCTGGCCGCGGCGCGCCGGGATGATACGATTTTGATTGCTGGCAAGGGCCATGAGAGTTACCAGTTGTTCGACCATATTTCCGTGCCGTTTTCCGACCGGGACGTGGTCGAGCGTTGGCTGACATCGCATCAAACAGTGGCGTTCTCGTGAAGAGCGCCCGAGGTCTGATAGCCCGTTCATGACAACCTGGACTGTCCACCAGCTCTTGGAAGCGACTGGTGGCCAGCTGCTCTGCGGTGAGCCCTCCCGCCCTGTGGAGGGGATCACCATCGATTCGCGCGCTTTCACGCCAGGCCAGGCGTTCGTGGCCATCCGCGGCACCCGTCTCGACGGCCATGCCTTTCTTGACGAGGTGGCCCGGCGGCAAGCCGCCTGCCTGATTGTCTCCGAAGCCCCCTCTGCCGCCCTCCTCGCCTCCGGCCCTGCGGTCATTCGCGTCCAGAACACCACGCTGGCCTTGGGCCGCCTCGCGCGCTATCACCGCCGGCGCTTTGCCATTCCAGTCATCGGGGTGACCGGCTCCTGCGGCAAGACGACCACCAAAGAGCTCATCGCGCACGTCATGGGCGGCGGCACGCCCCAGGTGCTCAAGACCACCGGGACCCAAAACAACCACATCGGGGCCCCGCTGACGCTGTTGCGGCTGGACCCCTCGCACCGGCTGGCGGTCGTGGAGATGGGCTCCAACCACCCCGGCGAGATCGCGTACCTCGCCTCGCTGGTCGAGCCCACGACGGCCGTGATCACCAACGTGGGGCCGGTGCACCTCGAGTTTCTCGGCTCCATCATGGGCGTCATGCAAGAAAAGCTTTCCGTGCTGAAGGCTTTGAGGTCCGAAGGCACTGCGGTGCTCCCAGGCGACCAGTTGGATGTGTGCTTGGAAGCGCCGGCGTATGTACCGCCCGGCACGCGCACCGTGACCTTCGGCACGACGGAGCGCTGCGACATCCAGGCAGTCGACGTGCAGCGTTCGGCCCAAGGGATGGTGGCCCGGCTGCGGGACCAAGTGGCCCAGTGGGCTATTCCCCTGGTGGGCTACCACAACGTGGAAAACGTGCTGGCCGCGACAGCCTGCGCATGGTCCTTCGGGCTGCCGCTGTCGGTGATCAAGGAGCGGGTGACGAGCTTTGAGCCGGTGCCCCTGCGCTCGGAAGTCGTGCGCTGCGGCGGGGTCACGATCCTGAACGATTGCTACAACGCGAACCCGCTGTCGGTGGCCCGGGCCTTGGAGACGTTGTGCGGGCTCTCGGTGCGGCGCACCGTGGCGATTGTCGGCGACATGCTGGAGCTGGGCACGTACGCGCCTTCGGCGCACCAGGCGATCGGGCGGCTGGCTTCGCAGCTGGGCATCGACGCGGTGCTCGCCGTGGGCGAATACGCCGACCATGTGGCCCTCGGCGTGCACGAGATGCGCCCGGATGGCGTGCGCACCTTTCGGACCGTACAAGACTTATTGCCGGGATTGCCGGCCCTGCTGCAGGACGGCGATGGACTGCTCGTGAAAGGCTCGCGCAAGCTGAACCTGGAGCAGGTCGCGGCGTTTTTGAAGCAGCAATGGAGCGGCGTGTGAGTTCAGTGCAAGGGGCGGCGATGGTCGCCCTGGCGAGCGCGGCGGTGTGTTTGGCGTTGGGCCGCGTCGTCATCCGCAAGCTGGCCGGCTGGCAGTGCCTGGCCCCCACGCGTTACGAAGATTGCCCCCCGCTGCAGTCGTACCAGTCGACCAAGCCCCCCACACCGACCATGGGGGGCCTCTTTGTGCTGGCGGCTGCGGTGGTGGTGGCGGCC
>JAGVGS010000013.1 GCA_020057015.1 Candidatus Omnitrophota bacterium
CTAAGGACCACAACACGCTGCTGGTGTGGAACGGGCAGCAGGTCGTAGGCTATGTGATTGATTTCGGCACGGCCTTGGGCGCCGATGCTGGGGCCGCCGGTCCCAAGCAGCCCTGTGCCGGCTGGCTGCATATCGTCGACTTGCCGGAGGCCGCGATCAAGCTGATGACCCTGGGGCTGCACCACCATGTGTGCGACCCGCGGCGCGAGCCGGTGAGCCCCGGCGTGGGACTCTTTAGCGGGAAGGTGGACGCCGACCGGTGGAAGCCCTATGCGCCCAATCTCGCGTTTGAGGAGATCACCGAACATGATGCCGACTGGATCGCGCGGCGCATGCAGCGCTTGACGCGCGCGCAGCTGGACGCCGCGGTGGCCGCCGGCCAATACAGCGAGCCTGCGGATGCGCAGTACCTGGTGGAGGTGCTGGATCAGCGGCGCCATGCGATCGTGGCGCGATATCTGGACGAGGACGAGGACGAAGATCACGAGCAGGGAGAGCCGCGATGATTCTGCCGTATTTGAGGGCGTGGCCCGCGCTGCACCCCAGCGCCTACATCGCGCCCAGTGCAGATGTGATCGGCCGCGTGCGCGTGGGCAAGGACGCGAGCATTTGGTTTGGCTGCGTGCTGCGCGGCGATGTCAACCGCATTGAGATCGGCGAGGGCACCAACATCCAGGATGGGTCGATCCTGCACGTGGATGATGACCACCCCTGTCTCATTGCGCACCACGTGCATGTGGGCCACCATGTGAATCTGCACGGCTGCCGGGTAGATACCGGGGCGCTGATCGGCATCGGTTCGATTGTCTTAAGCGGTGCCTCCATCGGCGCCGGGGCGATTATCGGGGCCGGCAGTGTCGTGCTGGAGGGCACCAAGATTCCACCGCGTATGCTGGCGGTGGGCACGCCGGCGAAGCCGGTGCGCAAGGTGAGTGCGCGGGATGTGGCGTATGTCCAGAAGTGGGTGAAGAAGTATATGCGGCTGGCGCGCGACTACCGGAGCGCTTGGCGATGAGGGGAATCAGGGGCGTGCTGACGAGGCGGCTGAAGGCAGGAGGGCACATGCGGGCGAAGATATGGGTGCTGGGCTTGGCGGTCCTGGGGCTGCTGATCGGGCCGCGGGGTGCCGCCGGTGAGTCAAAGCGCGAGGCGCTACGGAGCAAGTATAAGCAAAATGTGCTGTTCAATAGTGGGCCCTCTCCTGTGTCCGGCACGGGCCAACACGAGCCAACGCAGTCGGACAAGGACGGCTTACTGCGTGTGAATAATGAGGAGAGCCAGCTACGAGGGGAAGACGCCGCCAAGCCACAACTGATGACGGGTGCCCCATCGCGCGAGGCGTTCAGGCCCGCCCCAGTGACGCTCGAGTATGCGATCTACCAAGCCGAGTCGCGCGCCGAGATCGAAGAGGACATCGCCTTCGTGAAGCAGCATGTGGAGCTGGAAGCCTTCTCGAAGGGGCTCACCCGCATCCCCCTCACCTCCGCCAACGTGGGGCTCAAGGAGGTCAGCGTGAACGGCAAGCCCTCGGTGGTGCATCGTGGCGGGAGCACCTATGATCTGCTGCTCACGAAACCAGGGCGGTACAAGCTGTATGTCGAGTTTTTTGTAAAGGTGGCGCGCGACCGCGAACATGGGCCAGGCAGCTTCACGTTCCACGTGATGCCCTCGCCGATTTCGATCTTCGACGTGGAGATCGCGGAGCCGGGCATGGAGATCTATGTGGAGCCCTCGCTGAAATTGGAGCGCGAAGTGGCGGGCGGCAAGACCCTGGCCACCGTGGTGCTGCCCTATACCGAGCAGGTGACGGTCCGGTGGGATAAGGCGGTCGACCGGGTGGCGATTCCCGACGTGAAGCAAGAGCCGAAGGTCTATGTGGAGACCTCGACGCTGATGACCATCGGCGAAGGCATCGCCCAGGGCACGAGCACGCTCCAGTATGCGATTCTTCAGAGCGAGCTCTCGAATCTGAAGATCCTCGTGCCGCCAGAGCTGACCATCCTGGACGTCCACGGCCACGAGCTGCGGGACTGGAAAGTGGTGCCGGAAGGCGAGCGGCGCGTGCTCGACGTGTATCTCAACCGAAGCATGCGAGGCGCCTACGAGCTGCAGGTGACCTACGAGAAGGCCATCGGGGAAGGGTCGGTGACTACGCAGCTGCCGGAGCTGACGGTGCTCGGGGCTGATCGCCAGCGCGGGGCATCAGGCATCCAAGCCAAGACCAATGTCGAGGTGGCCTTTGGCCAGCTCACCAACGCCACCGCGATCGACGTCAAGGAGCTGCCAGAGCCGGTGTGGCGGCAGGCGGCCTACCCGATTCTGCTCGCGTACAAATACTCGAGCCAGCCGGTGACGGCAGAGATCGCGGTGACGAAGCACGCGGAGCTGTCGGTGCTCGTGGCGGCCATTGACTCCGGCGACTACGCAACCCTCCTGACCAGCGAGGGCAAGGTGCTGACTCGGGCGACCCTCCAAGTGCGGAATAACGTCAAGCAGTTCATGCGCTTTGAGCTGCCGCCAGGGGCGACCCTTTTAAGCTCGTTTGTGTCGGGCAAGCCGGTCAAGCCGGCCCAGGACCAAGAGGGGCAAGTGCTGGTGCCCCTCGAGAAGTCCGAGTCGTTGGGCGAGTCGGTGACGCAGTTTCCCGTGGAGGTGATGTA
>JAGVGS010000035.1 GCA_020057015.1 Candidatus Omnitrophota bacterium
GCAAAGTGCACGCCGCCACGCGCACGTTTCAAGCGCTGCGCATGGCGGTGAATGACGAGCTCGGCGCGCTGGCAGCGGTGTTGGCGGCTTTGCCGGACCTCTTGGCGCCTGGCGGGCGCGCGGCGATCCTCTCGTTCCACTCTCTTGAAGATCGGATGGTGAAGCAGGCGTTTCAAGGCGCCCAACAGGCCGGCTGGGCGCGCATGCTGACGAAGAAGCCGCAGGTGGCCAGCACAGCAGAGCAGGTGGCCAATCCACGGGCGCGCTCGGCGAAGTTGCGCGTCTTGGAGCGCTTGTGATGTCGTTGTCGCGATGGGTGCTGGCCGTAAGCCTGATGGTGGGTTTGGGCTGTTTGCAGGTGGCCCAGCGCAACGCGCTGGTGCTGAAAGGCTACGCGTTGGGCGAGCGGCAGGCGCAGATGCATGAAGACCAGGTGGTGCTGCACTGGTTGCAGGCCGACGTCACGCGCTTAGGGTCGCCTTCGAGCCTGGCCAGCGCGGCCCAGACGCGGAAATGGAAATTTGTCGCCCGGGCCGTAGTGCCGGCGGCGCCCGCCCTCAGCGCGGTGGCCAAAGCGCCGGCCGGCCCGCTGATTACGGTCGCGGCTCTCGATGCCGCGGCGAGGGTGAGTGATGACGCGGCCCGCGAATGACCGCATTGTCGGCGTGCTGCTGGCCGGGCTCTTCCTGCTGGGCCTCCTCTGGGTGCGCTGCGCCTGGCTGCAAGTCTTCGGGGCGAAGCACTACACCGCCATCGCGCGGCAGCAGCACTCGATGCACGAGACCATCACCGCGCCACGCGGCACGATCTATGACGCCCACGGGCAGCCCTTGGCGATGAGCGTCCTGGCCCCCTCGGTGTATGCCAACGCCCGGCAAGTGGCAGCCAAGCGCGACATGGCGCGGCAGCTGTCCAAGTTGGTGGACCGTGACGCGCAGTTCCTGCAGCAGCGCCTGGAACAAGACCGGGGCTTTGTGTGGCTCGCGCGCCAAGTGGATCCGGCCCTGACGCCCGCGCTGCTGCCGCTGCGCCGCGCGGGTGTGGGCATCCGCGAAGAGCCCAAGCGCCTGTATCCGCATCAGCAACTGGCCAGCCACGTGCTGGGCTTCGTCAACATCGACCAGCGCGGTTTGGAGGGCCTGGAGCTGGCGTATAACGGCATGCTGCAGGGCCGCGATGGCTGGCGCGCCACGTGGCGCGATGCCAAAGGCGAGCAGCTCGTGGGCCCCTGGACCACGGAAGTGGCCCCGGTGCCGGGCCATGACATGGTGCTCACGATCGATGCGGTCGTCCAGCAAGTGGCCGAAGAGACCCTGGAGTGGGGGCTCAAGAAGTACCACGCCAAGGGCGGCTCCATCATCGTGATGGACCCGCGCACCGGGGCGATCTGGGCGATGGCCAACGCGCCGACGTACGACAACGGCGCGCCGGCTAGCGTCCCGCCCGAGAAGCGCCGCAACCGCGCGATCACCGATGTCTTTGAGCCGGGCAGCATCTTCAAAATCGTCACCGCCTCCGCCCTGCTGCAGGAAGGGCGCATCACGCCGCAGGAGCAGATCTTCTGCGAGCAGGGCGCCTGGCCGACGGTGGCGCGCCACGTGCTGCACGACCACCATGGCCACGGCCTGCTTACGTTCCACGACATCATCAAGAACTCCTCGAACATCGGCACGTCGAAGGCCGCCCAGCGGCTGAAGCCCGAGGAGTTCTACCGCTATGTCCGGGCCTTCGGGTTCGGCCAAAAGACCGGGCTGGAAATTCCCGGCGAGGTCTCCGGCCTCCTCAGCCCGCCCTCGCGCTGGTCGAAGCTGACGCCGTACATCATGCCGATCGGGCAGGAGATCGCCGCAACACCGATCCAATTGGCGGTGATGACCGCGGTCGTCGCCAACGGCGGCTTGCGCGTCTCGCCGTATTTGGTGAAAGACATCCAAACCGCAAATGGTCACGTCGTGCGCTCGTACGCGCACAAGGAACCCGTCCGCATCCTGAGCGCTGAGGTGGCGCAGCAGGTGTCGGACATGCTCGTAAGCGTCGTGGAATCGGGCACCGGCCAACTGGCGAATGTGAAGGGCCTCACGGTGGCCGGTAAAACCGGGACGGCTCAGAAGCTCGAGCCAACCGGCCGCTACTCCCACAGCCGTTTCGTCGCCTCCTTCGTCGGCTATGGGCCGGTGCCTGATCCACGCTTTGTGATGGTCGTCTCGATGGATGAGCCGCGCCCGCTGTACTTCGGCGGGGTCGTCTCGGCCCCGATGTTCAAACGCATGGTGGAGCAGCTCGCGGGCTACTGGGAATTGGCCCGGTAAGAGCCCTTGCAAGGCCGGGGGCGTGCTGTACAATCGAAGCTTCTGTGGAGATCGCTGTTCGGAATGATGTGCCATGCTGCTCGCTGACCTCTTGCACGGTTTGACCCAAGCCCCGGCTGCCGCGATTCACGTGGCGGGGTTGAGCGACCACTCGAAACAAGTGCGCCCCGGCGATGTCTTTATCGCGCTCGCCGGCCCCACGGTCGACGGCCATGCCTTCATCCGCGAGGCCATCGCGCGCGGGGCC
>JAGVGS010000163.1 GCA_020057015.1 Candidatus Omnitrophota bacterium
AGACCGCCTCATCAAAGAGCGAGGAGGCGTCCTGCCCCAGCGCAGGCAATGATTCCTGCAGCTGTTCATCGACCAGATCGAGAAAACTTTGGTGCGTGCGCGCCGGATTGAGCAAATAGCCGGCCAGCAGCGTGTCTCCCGCCACCCCGGCCAGCGGCAGCCCGGCGGCTTGCAGCAGGCGCCGCAGCGCCTTGGTGTCATGCCCGAGCTTGACCGCTGTGGGATCGCCGAACCATTGCGCGAGCGCCTCACGGCTTGCGGCAGGCAAACGGCTGTAACGCACCACCCACGCGTCCACAGCGCCCGTGCTGAGCGCCAGCAAAAGATCCGCGGCCACGCCATTGTGCGTCGCTTCACCGAGGGGCCAGGCCATCACGGCCACCGGATGGGCCGTGGCCCGCAGCCGCTGCAGCAATACCGCGGCGGCTGGGGCGCTGTCCACCACCTGCACGGTCAAGGGGGTGTGAGCAGTCGGCATCGCAGGGGCTTGGTGCTCCAGGCCCTGCAGCAGCCGCTTGAATCCCAATTCCCGGTACAGTTGTTTTAAGGCGGTCCAATCCGGCGCCTGAGGACGCAGGGCTTCCAGCGTGGCGCGCACCGGGACGTCATGGTGGATTTGAGCCAACTCGCGGCAGAGGGCGACCTGGGCGCGTGAGGCCGCCAGGCTGTTGCGGCAGGCGGGCGAGTCGACCTCGTCCAGCCGCTGATACAACGCCTCCAAGCTGCCGAACTGCTGCATGAGGCGGCCGGCGGTTTTCTCGCCGATGCCCGGCACCCCGGGGATATTGTCGATGGCATCGCCCATCAGCGCCATTAGGTCCACCACCTGCGAGGGGTGGATGCCATAGCGGGTTTGCACAGCGCTCGTGTCCAGAATCATCTGCTCTTTATGCGGGTTGTAGACTTTAATGCGCTCGGTAATCAGCTGCAGCGCATCCTTATCGCCGGTGACCAGCAAGACCTCGGCGCCCTCTTGGGCGAGCTGATCGGCCAGCGTGGCGAGCACGTCCTCAGCTTCATACCCTTCCTGCTCAAAGACCGGAATGCGCAGCACCTGCAGGAGGCGCTTGATCAACGGCAGCTGGTCCACCAGCCCTTCGGGCATGGGCTTGCGCTGGACTTTATAGGCCTCAAATTTGCGGTGGCGGAACGTGGGTTTGCCGACATCGAACGCAACCCCCAGCGCCTCGGGGTGCTCTTTCTCCTGCAGGGACTGCAGCATGGCGGCGAATCCAAAGACCGCGTTCGTGGGCCGGCCCTGCGGCGAGGTCAGCGGGCCCACGGCATAAAACGCCCGGTAGCAAAACGCGGTGCCATCAATAAGGAAGGCGCGCGCGCTGGCCATGATGTTCTGGAACAACCTCGATGAGCTGAAAGGGCCTACGAATGGAGTGGAAAAAAGCGCCTGGGCGCCTTACGGCCAATCCCCGTGGGCTTCTGAAATTTGGTGGAACTCCTCCAGTGACTGCTGGTGCTCCTGGAAGCCCTCGTCAACGACGCGCCGCCGCGTATAGAGCGCCCCTTTCATGCCAGGGTACGTCTTCAGCATGCCTAACGCCACCAGGCGCTCTTCCGCGCGCGCGGTCCAGGGGTCGTAAGGATCCCCCAGCTGGTAGCGCTTGAGCCAGTGGAAAATGGCCCGCTCCTTATCGCCCCGGCGCTCGTACAACATCGCCAGGTTGGCGTGCGCTTCCAAGTAATTCGGGTTGAGCGCCAACGCCTTGCGGTAGGCCCCTTCGGCATCTTCCAGGCGGCCTTGCTCTTCCATCAGCACCCCGGCATCGTTGAGCGGTGCCGGATACGTCGGATCGAGCGCTGCAGCTTTCTGGTAGAGGCTCAGCGCCGCGGATTTGTCGCCCCGTTGCTGCGCCTCATACCCGAGCACCCGGTAGTTGACCGCCTCTTCACGTAAGCTGCTGGCCTGCGTGGGCTGAGGAAGAGTCACGAACAGGCAGGCACTACCAAGCAGCAACCAACCGACGCGGGTGTACATCCGGTGGTAGGCTAGCATGCGTCTTTGGAGCCGTCAAGCTCAATCCGCCACGGTGATGGCCCCGGTGGCTGCGGTGACATCAATCCGGTAGGTCCGCTCGCGCCCCACAATCATCACCGCCACGCTGCGGCCTTGCAATGCGCCGCCAGGACGAAAGACTACGACCCCTTCCTCCTCCGGGGCGCTCGCGATCTCGAAACGCAGCGCCACAGCAGGCGGCACCCGCAGTTGAGCGTCCAGCACATCGCCGGTGACGACGTTGCGGACCACCACGCGCTTGACGTCGGCCTCCCACACCACGGCGTGCGGAGATTGCGAGCTCATCGCGCGGTTGCGCGCCAACGACAGGAGGCCCACGAGCTGGCGCAGCGTGGCCTTGGCCTGCAGGCGCTGCTGATACCCGGTCAGCGCCGGGACGCTGAGGCTCACGACCAGGCCCACCACGGCCAGCACGACCAGCAATTCGATCAAGCTGACGGCGCGACGGCCCCTGCGCTTACCAATTGATGAGGTCGTCACCGCTGCCCCCATCGTCTTGTCCATTCGGCCCCCAGGACGAGACCTCATAGGATTTCGACCGGTGCTCCGGCGCCCCGCCATTCACCGAGGTGTACACATAGGGCTTGCCCCAGGGGTCGAGGGCTTCGCCTTCCAAAAGTTCCGCGGCTTTGAATTCCAAATAAGGACCGTCCCAGTGGGCATCACCCGGATCCTCCTGAAGGGCCTCGACCAGAGTCGCGTTACCGGTTTCCGGATAATCGCCCATGTCACCTTGGTACATCGCAATCGCGGTTTCCAGCGAAGCGATCATCGCCTTCGTTTTGGTGACCGCCCCCCGGCGGCGCGCGGCCTGTGCGCCGGCCGCCACCAAGCTCACAAGAATCCCCAGGATGGCGATGACCACCATGAGTTCCACCAGGGTAAACGCCATCGCACGGGTCCTGTCGCTGCGCATTCCTGAGTAGTTAGCCATAATCTTGGGTCTCCCTCAGCATTTCTTCCACCGTGGTCACGCCGGCAAGCACCTTGGCGATGCCGTCGTCGCGCAGCGTGCGCATGCCCTGAAGGCGCGCTTGCTCGCGCAGCGCGGTCACGCCCGCGCGCTCTAGGATGAGCGGGCGCAGCGCGTCTTCCATGATGAGCAGCTCAAACAAGCCGGTCCGCCCTTTATAGCCCAGACCTTGGCAGGCCTCACACCCGACCGGTTTCATGATCCTAGGTAGCGCCTCGCCGGCAGGCAGGCGCAGCACGGTGCGCTCTTGCGGTGTCGGCTCGGCAGACTGCCGGCAGGCTGGGCACAGGCCCCGCACCAGCCGCTGGGCCAGCACGCCGGTGATGGTCGAGGTGACCAAAAACGGCTCCACCCCCATGTCCAACAGTCGGGTGACTGCGCCGGGCGCATCGTTGGTATGCAGCGTCGAGAGCACGAAATGGCCGGTGAGCGCGGCTTGAATGGCAATCTGGGCGGTGTCCTGGTCGCGGATCTCGCCGACCATGATCACGTCAGGATCATGGCGCAAGATGGCGCGCAGGCAGGTGGCGAAGGTCAGATCAATTTTGGGGCTCACGGCGACCTGCACTAAGCCCTCGAGATCATATTCAACCGGATCTTCGGTCGTGATCGCTTTTACCTGCGGCGTATTGAGCTGGCTCAGACAGGCATACAGCGTGGTGGTTTTCCCCGCCCCGGTGGGGCCGGTCACCAGCAAGAGCCCATTGGGCCGGTGGATGAGCTGCTGCAGGGTCGTCTGCATCTCGGGGGCCATGCCCAGCTCCCCCAGGGTTTTGTCCAGCGTTCCCTTGTCGAGCACCCGCAAGACGATGCTCTCGCCGTGGATCGTGGGCAGCGTAGAGACGCGCAGGTCGATTTGCCGCCCCTCGGCGCTGAAGAGGATGCGGCCATCTTGCGGCAGCCGGGACTCGGCCACATCAAGGTTGGCGAGCACTTTAAGGCGTGAGGAGAGCGCAAAAGCCAGGCTCTTTGCCGGCTGGGCCACCTCGTAGCACCGCCCGTCAATACGGTAGCGGATCACTACATGGCGCTCGAAGGCTTCTACATGCACATCCGAGGCACGGCGCTTCACCGCTTCCAGCAACACCACCTCGACCAGGCGCACGACCGGGGCTTGATTGGCCAGCTCAAGCAAGCGCGCGCTATCGCGGGAAGCCTCAGCACCCTCGGCCATGCCCGCTTGGGCAAAGGCCTCGGCCAGCGCCTGCACGCGCAGTGTCGGCTCGGCTTCAGGCATCGAGGTCTGAGACCACGCGCAGCACTTCGGCCATCGTGGTCAATCCTTCGCGCACCTTGTGGCGGCCATCCTCCAGCAGCCCGCGCATTCCCTCCTTGACGGCTTGGACCCGCAGGGCCGCGGCGCTGGGGCGCGTGAGGATCAGTTGCCGCAGCGCATCGCTCACTTCCAGCAACTCAAAGAGCCCGATGCGGCCCAGGTAGCCGGAGCCGTGGCAGCGCTCGCATCCATGGCTATGGATGAGCTGGCTCAGCGATGGCGGCCCGAGAAACGCTTGCTCCTCAGGGCTGGCGTTCTCGCTTAGCCGGCAGTGCGGACACAGGCGGCGGGCCAGCCGCTGGGCCAGCACGCCTTGAATAGTGGACGCCAAGAGAAACGGGGCCACCCCCATATCCATCAGGCGCGTGACCGCGGAGGAGGCGTCATTCGTATGCAGGGTGGAGAGCACGAGATGCCCGGTGAGAGCCGCTTGCACCGCAATCTGGGCGGTTTCCTGGTCGCGGATCTCCCCCACCATGATCACGTCGGGCGCTTGGCGCAGCATCGAGCGCAACCCGGCAGCGAACGTCAGGCCGATCCCCGCGCGCACCAACACCTGATTGACCCCAGGCATCTGGTATTCGACCGGATCTTCCACCGTGATCAGCTTGCGGTCCGGCTGGTTCAGCAGGCTCAGCGCCCCATAGAGCGTGGTCGTCTTCCCGGCCCCGGTCGGACCGGTGACCAGCACCATGCCATGCGGCCGGTGGATCAGCGTCTCCCAACGCGCCTGGGCCTCGGCAGGCAGGCCCATTTCCGCCAAGCCGCGCACCGGCTGGCCGCGGTCGAGCAGCCGCAGCACGATGGACTCGCCATGCGTGGCCGGCAGCGTGGAGACGCGCACATCCAGCGGGCGCTGCTCCACCGTCAACTGCAGCCGGCCATCTTGCGGCAGCCGCTTCTCGGCGATATTCAGGCCGGCCATGATTTTCAACCGGCTCATGAGCGGACCTTGCAGCGCTTTCGGCGAGCGGCTCACATCGTGCAGCACGCCGTCAATGCGGTAGCGCACGCGCAGCGCCTTGGCCCCGGACTCGATATGAATATCGCTGGCGCGCAGCCGCACGGCTTCGGAGAGCATGGAGTCCACGAGCTGAATAATCGGCGCATCACCTGCCCCAGGCAGCGCGGCCTCTGGCGTAGGAGCTACAGCCACTGGCGTTGGCGCAGGGGCCTGGATGGGCGCCACAGGAGCTATGGGTGCTGGGGCCGGCTCAGCCTTGGCCGGGCTGTCCACCCGCCGCTCCAGCAACGACCGCCAGTCTGGCTCGCGCACAAACACGGCTTCGAGCGTGCAGCCGCAGCGGCGGCCAAAAAAATCGAGCGCGAACACCGAGAGCGGATCATCCGTGGCTACCAGGAGCGTGCTCTGCTGCTGGCGTACCGGCACGAGTCGATGCGTGTGCCACAGGGCGGCCGGCACCGGGGTGGCCGGGGCCGTGGGTTCGGGGGCCGGCTCCAGG
>JAGVGS010000030.1 GCA_020057015.1 Candidatus Omnitrophota bacterium
GGCCGCAGCACCACCAGGCCATCGGACGCGCTGACTCGCATCACCCCATAGATGCCGCGCCGGGCGCCAGCGGCGCGACGATCATATTGCCCCGGATTGCCGGCAGACGGCGTGCGCTGCCAGCGCCCCTCCAGCAACACCTCATCGCCCGCAGCCAGCGCCAGGCGGGGAGCGCTGAGATAGGCACGCACCCGCCCCTCGCATCGCTGCCATTGCTCGCCTTCACGGCAATGACGGACTGCCAGCGTCGCCGCTTGCCGCTCTTCTGCCGCAGACCCGGGCCACGCCAGGATCTCTGTGGGCTCGCTGATCAGCCGCCCCTGCAGACGGATCGCTTGCGGCTCTTCCGGCAAACGCGCGTGAAGCCCGTGCATCGGATGCGCCTGCCACACGCTCCAGCGCAACGCGCCTGCGCACGCCCACAGCACGAGCAGACCTGCCGTCGCTACAAGCGGTGGCCTCTGGCGCCCCCAGGCCACTGCCGCGCTCAGCAGCCCCACGGACAGCAGCCCCCCGGCCGGCAGCGGTGCCGCGGCCGCCGCCAGCACGCCGACGGCAAAGGCGATCGCCATCATTAGGAGTGGGCTGCTCATGGCAAAAGAAAAACACGCAAGAGAGCGTCTCTCTCCTGCGTGCCTCAGTTGTACTACGTTCAACGGCCACAACCGCCGACGGCCAGGCCGATCCTACCGGAAAAAATTAGTGCCGGTCACCGATTTTCGGAGGTCGCGGCTGCATGGTGAGAATCACATGCTGCAGAATCGCTTCCCGATCCTGGGGTGCGATCTCCACGATGCACACGCCGACTTCAATCGAGCGCCGCCGCTGCGTGCGCCCGATCATCTCATACGCTTCGCACCAGACCACCTCGGCCAAGAAATTCACCGGCAGCGCTCGCCCGGGCAACGGCAGGCTGATCTGCAACCGCAGGCCCGGCGGCAACTGCTGATCCGCCACAAAGCAGATCCCGCCACCGCTGACGTTCTTCGACACCAACGGCTGGGGCGTGCCCGAAGGCAGCGCGGTGTACGTCGCTTCCAGCCGGGTATCCAATCGGACAAACTCGCGCCGCTCTTGCATGCTCACCACTCCGGTCGTCGTTCGTCGTCGTAGGGCGAGCGCAGTTCCACTTCTCCCTGCTCATAGAGGGTAAAGCGGATCTCGCGCAGAAACCGCGAGGGCTGCAGCAGCTGCCCGCCGCCGCGCAGGCTGAGGTCCATCAACGGATGCGTGAGGTATAATTCATCTTTCGCGCGCGTCGTCGCCACGTAGAAAATACGGCGCTCTTCTTCTTCGCCCTGCTCCTCATGCAGCGCGCGCTCCGAGGGAAACTCGCCTTCGCACATGCGGATCACAAACACCACCCGCCACTCGAGCCCCTTGGCTTGATGCACCGAGCTTAAGATGAGCCGTTCGGTTTCGGCCGTGGCGCCATTCATCTCCTGGCCGTAGAGCTCGCCCAAGAGGACCAGCTCGGAGAGCAAGCTGCGTAGCGACCGGTACGGCCGTGCGAAAACCGCCAACTGCTGGATGTCCTCCAGGCGCGTCTGGGCCCCCTCGTACTTGGCGCGCAGATACTCTGGATACGCCGTGCCCAAAATGGCCCCGATGAGCGCGGCAGGCGGCTGGTCCTGCAGCACCACGCGCAGGGCTTGCAGATCGAGTTGCAGCCGCTTGAAGTAGGGCTGTGCCGCGGCCGGCAAGGACTGGGCCAGCCTGGCCTCCACGGCGACCTCCAGCGGGTTGGCCGCTTGCTGAATCTGCGCCCAGAGGCGCGCCGCGGTGGCGTTGCCGATGCGCGGCAGCATCAGCCACAGCCGACGCCAGGCCACCTCATCGAAGGGGTTGTCCAGCACCTTCAGGAAGGCCACCGCATCCTTGATATGCGCCTGCTCGAAGAACCGCACGCCGGAGCGCACGTCATAGGGGATGTTGCGCTTGATGAGCTCCGCCTGCACGATGGAGGAGTGCGCGTGCGCGCGGTACAGCACCGCGATGTCGGTGAGGGGGACGCCTTCATCGCGCAGCTGCAGGATCCGCTGGGCCACAAAGGTGGCTTCCTGGTAGACGTCATTGAGCGGCAGCACCACGGGCAGCGTGCCGCGCGGGCGCTGCGGCTGCAGCGTCTTGCGGAATTGCTGGCGGTTATGCAGGATGCTCGCGTTCGTGAATGCCAAAATCTGCGGCGTCGAACGGTAGTTGACCTCCAGCTTGAAGACCTCGGTGCCGGGGTTGCGCTCGGAGAACTTCAGGATGTTGTCGTAGTTCGCGCCGCGGAATTTGTAGATGCTCTGCGCGTCATCCCCGACCACCATCAGGTTCTGGCCATTGTGGGCGCTGATGCGCTCCACGATCTGCGCCTGGAGCGTGTTCGTATCCTGGTACTCATCTACGAGCACGTAGCGGAACTGCCGTCCCAGGCGCTGGGCCACCTCCGGATGCTCTTGCAGCAGCTTCAACCAGAAGCGCAGCAGGTCGTCATAGTCGAGCGCGTTGGCAGAACGCTTCTTGCCCTCGTAGCGGCGCGCGATCTCCTGCAGCACGCCTTCCCATTCGGCGAAATGCGGGGCGCGCTCCTCGAGCACGGCACTCAGCGGCCGCTGGGTGTTGAACGCCATGCTCAGCAGTCCCTGAATGATCGACGGCGAGGGGAAGCGCTTCTCCTCCACCTGCACTTTGGCGTCCCCGAGGCAGACCTTGAGCAGATCGCGCTGGTCTTCGTCATCCAGGATGGAGTAGTTCGCCTGCAGCCCGACCAGCGGGCCGTGCTGGCGCAAGAGCCGGTTGCCCATGGCGTGAAACGTGCCGCCCCAGATGGCCTGCGCATCGTTGCCGGTGAGGTGCTCCACGCGACTGAGCATCTCGCGAGCCGCCTTGTTGGTGAAGGTCATGAGCAGGATTTGAGAGGCGGCGACCCCGCGCTGAATGAGGTAGGCCACGCGATAGGTGATCGTGCGGGTCTTGCCCGAGCCGGCCCCGGCGATCACGAGCTTAGGCCCCTCGCCGCAGGTGACGGCCGCGCGCTGCGCCTCATTGAGCTCGGCCTCCAGATCCAGGTGAAACGCTGCCGGCGCACCGGCCTGGAAGGTGAACGTGCGGGTCAGCGGAGGAACTCGTCCATGAGGATCGTGGCGTCACGATCCAGGACCTGCCGGGCCTCGGCAGCGATCTTGTAGCGTTTGCCGTCAAAACTCAGGATCTTCTGCGGCACCAGCTGCTGCAGCATCGTTTCCTCAAACGCGTCATGCAAGAACAGCATTTCCTTGATCCCTTCAAAGGAGGCGCCCTGCGGGTGGTTGCGGTAGAGCAGCGTGAGGACCTCGCGCATCTGCACGTCGCGCGTGCTGGCAACCAGCTGCTGGCGGATGGCGGCGTTCATTCCCGGGGCGGGCGCCCTTTCAGGGCCTCCTGGAACGCCCGGAGCGCTTCGCCCAAGCCGCGGGCCACTTCGGGCAGCCGCCGCGGGCCGATCACGAGCAGGGCCACGACAAAAATCACTAAGAGTTCAGAGAGGCCGATGTTGCCCATGTTTATTCGTTGGTGCGATGTCCCTGCTCGATAGTCAGATACCCGGCGAGCGCGGCTAGGGTCTTGGGCCCAATGCCAGAGACCCGGGCCACTTCGTCCACTGACGCGAAGGGGCCCTGCCGCATGCGGTAGGCCACAATGCGGGCCGCCAAGGCCGGCCCCACCCCAGGCAGGCGCTCTAATTCTGCTACATCGGCGGTGTTCACGTCAACTTGTCTCGCAGCAGATAGCGCGTGGCTCCACTCAGCCGCCTGGGCTGGCACTCCTTCCTTCAACACGCGTGAAGGCTGCTGCTGCTGCCAGAGCGCTGCAGCGAGACCTATGAGCGCAGCCGCGCCGAGCCATGCCAGTGTCCGCCGCTCACCTCTAGTCAGCCCACCCTCCCTTCTTTTCAAGCTGGAATCTCACCGCGTAGTCGGCCTGCATGTCCCTCACGGCGACCCAAATCAGCCGCGTGAATGCTATCTCGCACGTGCCATGCTGCGTGGCCGTCACGGTGAATAGGTATTCCTTGTTCAGATCATCCCTGAGCAGGCGCTTTTCGATACCCATGCTGCAGCCGCCTCCCTGAACGCCTTGACCGAGTAGCGTGACTTCAGAAAAGTCCACACGCGGAAACGTGTAGTCGATGCAAGGTAAAAAGGGCTCAGGATGCAGGTCGGGACTGTTGTCGATAAGCTGTTGGTAGGCTTCCTGGCTCCTGATCACGTACTCCTTACCCGATCCAAGGCAACGCAAGTCAAACGCTTCAAACGGAACTTCGACAACGCTCGATGCCTGAACGTAGGACTCGTGCATTACGGCGCAAGCGAGCAAGAAGAGCATGCTGGCCAGACCTCCGCAGCCTCGCCCGATGAAGCGTCTTGATCGAGACATCGCTACACCACGATATTCACCAGCCGCTGCGGCACGACGATGACCTGCTTGATGGGCTGGCCATCGATGAACTTCTTAACCTGTACATCTGCGAGGGCGATCTCTCTGACCTGCCCATCGGTCGCTGACGCTGCCACTGTAATGCGCGCGCGGACTTTACCGTTGACCTGCACGACGAGGAGCAGCTGTGTCTGCTTCAGCACCCGCGCATCGAACGCCGGCCAGGCCTCATGCGCCAGGCTCTGGCCATGCCCCAGGCGCTGCCACAACTCTTCGCAGAGATGCGGCGCGTACGGGGCCAAGAGCAGCACAAAGGTCTCCACCGCGGCGCGCGGCACCGACTTGGCCGCCTCCAGGCCATTGAGCAGCACCATGAGCGCTGAAATCGCGGTATTAAAACGCAAGTGCTCGGTATCCTCGGTCACTTTCTTGATGGTCGCATGCAGCAAACGCTTGAGCTCCCCTGCCACGGGCACGTCCTGCAGCTGCGGGTTCAATCCCTGCTCTGCCACCACCAAACGCCAGAAGCGGTGGAGGAACCGGTCGATGCCTTCAATGCTGCGCATGCTCCAGGGCTTCACCGCCTCCAGCGGGCCCATGAACATCTCGTAGAGGCGAAAGGCGTCGGCGCCGTGGGCCGCGATCACGTCATCGGGGTTCACCACGTTGCCCCGCGACTTGGACATCTTCTCCCCATCTTCCCCTAGAATCAGCCCCTGGTTGATCAAACGCTGAAACGGTTCGGCCGTGGACACCAGCTTCAGGTCATACAAGACCTTGTGCCAAAAGCGCGCGTAGAGCAGGTGCAGCACCGCATGCTCGGCCCCGCCGATATAGAGGTCAACCGGCATCCAGTAGTGTTCTTTCGCCGAGTCCCAGGCCTGCCGATCGTTGCGCGCATCGAGATACCGGAGGTAGTACCAGCACGAGCCGGCCCATTGCGGCATGGTGTTCGTCTCCCGCTGGGCTGAGGCACCGCAGGTCGGACACGTCGTGCACCCCCAGGCTTTCGCTTTCGCCAGCGGCGGCTCGGCTGTGCCGGTGGGCTTGAAGTCCTGCGTCTCGGGCAGCATCACCGGCAGGGCCGACTCAGGCAGCGGCACGGTGCCGCACTTGGCGCAGTGGACGACCGGGATCGGCTCGCCCCAGTAGCGCTGGCGCGAAAACAGCCAGTCGCGCAATCTATACCTCCTAGCCTTCGCGCCAAGCCTCTTCCCTTCCAACCAAGCAATAATCTTGTTCTTTGCGTCCTCGCTTCGCAGGCCGGTGAATGGCCCGGAGTCATGCATGCGCCCGACCGTCTCAAATGCCTGTTCCAAAGGCTCCGGTGGTGGCGTCTCTTCCGGCACAATGACGGGACGAATAGGCAGATTGTATTGTCGAGCAAACTCGAAATCCCGCTGATCATGCGCGGGGACAGCCATAATCGCCCCAGTGCCATAGCTAAGTAACACGTAGTCTGCAATCCAAATGGGGATGCGCTCTCCATTCACCGGATTGAGGGCATACGCGCCGGTAAAAACGCCGGTTTTTGCCTTGGCTAGATCCGTCCGCTCCAAATCACTTTTTGACGCCGCATCTTTCCTGTATTGCTCAACAGCGTGCTGCTGTTCAGGGATTACGAGGGCATCAACCCAAATGTGCTCCGGGGCCAAGACCATGTACGTGGCCCCGAAGAGAGTATCTGGTCTCGTAGTGAACACTTGAATGGAGTCGCCAAGCATTTCTTTGGCCTCCGCCGTCCACTCCTTACCTTCCAAACGCCGCATGGGCGAGTCCACCTTGAATTTGACTACTGCCCCATCGCTGCGGCCGATCCAGTGCCGCTGCATGCTCTTGATATGCTCGGGCCAGTCCAATCCCTCGAGGTCCTGCAGTAACCGGTCAGCGTAGGCGGTGATCTTGAGCATCCATTGGCGCATCGGCCGGCGTTCGACCGGATGCCCCTTGCGCTCGCAGCGCCCATCCACCACTTCCTCGTTGGCCAGCACCGTGCCGCACGACGGGCACCACCACACCGGGGCTTCGTGCATATAGGCCAGGCCGCGATGGTAGAGCTGCAGAAAGATCCACTGGGTCCACTTCACATAGCCCGGGTCGGTGGTGTCGATCTCCCGGCTCCAATCATAGGAGAAGCCCAACCGTGTAATCTGCTGCTTGAAGGTGTCGATGTTGCGGCGGGTGGTCATCGCAGGATGCGTGCCGGTTTCGATGGCGTACTGCTCGGCCGGCAGCCCGAAGGCGTCCCAGCCCATGGGGTGCAGCACGTTGAAGCCGCGCATGCGCTTGAAGCGCGCCACGATATCGGTGGCGGTGTAGCCCTCCGGGTGGCCGACGTGCAGGCCGGCGCCCGACGGGTACGGAAACATATCGAGCACGTAGTACTTAGGCCGCGCGGTCTCCTCGACGGCACGAAACGTCTGCTGCGCCTGCCAGTGGGCTTGCCACTTCGGCTCGATGCTCTGGAAGGGATAGCGTTCAGCCATCGCCGCGGACTTACGCTCCGGTCGTGTCGGGCGACAGGGCGTTGAGGCTCGCGTATTGCAGAATCGCGGCACGATCTTTCGCGTCCACCTGCACAAATCTGATGCCGGTGTCGGCCGCATTGCCGTCCCGCTGAGCCCGAGGACGCGCCACGCTCCAGACCACCTCGCCGGTCAGGGCAATGGGGGTGCTGCGATCAGGCAGCTGGATTTCCACGGCCAGTGCGGTGCCCGGAGGAAAGACCCGGTCCGTGGGGACACACAGCCCGACCCCGCTGATGTTCGTGGCCAGCGACCGCTGCACCTTGCCGGTGTCCACCACCTTCACAAAGGTCATCAGGCGCGCATTCAACCGCACATATTGCCGACGCTCATCAGCCATGGGCTAGTCGGCGCGCCATTCTCCGACATACGCCAGCACCGCGGGGGCCGCGCCCAAATCCGCCGCCATCATCCGCGTGAGGTGCTGTGCGACCCGCTCCAGATGGCTGCCCTTGAGTCCGGTGATCGGCGCCGTCACGATCGACTTATACCCCGTGGGCCCTTTCAGCACGCCGGCCTGGCGGGAGTTCTTGCGCTTCGCCATCCAAAGCGTCTGGCCGGTGTGGCCGTCGATCAATTGCAGCTCCAGTCCGGCCTTGACCCAGGACTGCACGATAGCGTACGTCCGGCCATACTCGGTCACCGTGCCGCGTAACACCACATCGGCGCCTAGCGCGTTCGCCACCGCCAGCGTCGCGGCGTCGCTTGAAGCCTCCGGGCTGGCGGCCTGCTGTGCCAGCACCGCGTCCACGAGCTGCAGCTCCATCACCTCAAAAGGGCCCTCCTGCAGGCTGGCTGCCAGGGAGCGGCGCATCGGTTCGGCCTTTTTCGCATCGCCCTCCTGCTTACTGGTCAGCGGCAGCAGCGCCAGGCGCGGCCGGCTGGCCGCTGTCAGGGGCTCATCGGCCAGCCCCTCGGCCAAGGCGGGGTTGGGAAAATCTTTGAGCAGCGCCCGTACGGCCGTGTCGGCAATCCGCAGGAACTTCACTTCCGGATGGAAGCTGCGCGCCTGGTCTTGAAGGAAATCGACCACCTGCCCTTTTTGCAGCAAGGCGCCTCCGCGATCCGCCGCCTTCGCACGCTTGCGCCACAACTCTTCCCCGCTGTGCGTGTCGACCATCCGCAATTGGGCCGTTAAGCTCGTTTCGGTGTACAGCGGCGTGGAGAAATGCATGAGGCGCTGAAGATCGCCGTAGATGACCGCGTCCACCCCCAGCGCGCGCCCAAGCTCCTGTACGCTGGCCGATTGCCACCGCGCTTCCTCCACGGGCCCCCACTGGGCCGTCAACGCGGCGTCCACGTCCGCGAGCTTCCGGTCTTGATAGCCCAACGGCGTCAGGGCGTAGTAAAACGTCTTGCGCAACGCCCGGCTGCCCACGAGGTGTGACTCCGGCAGGCCCTGGCCAGCGGGCAGGTCATAGGGATAAGTGATGGTAAAGGGGAGCACGGCAATCGATTTGGGCGGCTGCTCAAGAAACCCGGGGCGCACATAGGCCTTGGGCCCGCCGCAGCCCGCGGCCACCACCAGGAGGCTCACCGTCGCCATCTGTCCGACAGCGCGGCGCATCGGGTTACGTGCCTGCGGTCTTGGCGTCTTCATAAAATCGCGCCAACGCCCCCATCGTCGCAAACGAGATGAAGACATTGGCGACAAATCCGGTGAGGCCTGTGAGGACTTGTATGACCAGCGCGACAGCGCCGCCGGCCAGATTGCCGGCCCCTTCGAGCAGGGCGAGTAGTAGCGCTGCGCCAATGGAGACCGCCAGCATCGCCGCCGCAATGCCAGCCAGCGTCCACCAGCGCCCGCGCGCCATGCGCCAACTGATCTTCAGCCCGGTGACTGGTCCCTGCTGGTCAGCAACGATGGCCAGCGGCCAGAGCGCCAGGCGGATGCTCAGCCAGACGCCTACAGGGATCAGCGTCACCGCCACCAGCACCCCGACGACCCCGACCGCCGCAGGCGCGACCGCGCTGAGCGCTGCCACCGCCAGCACCACCACCACTACCGCGCCCGCCACCAACGCCATCGAGAGGAAGGCTGCGCCCAACAGCGCGCCGAACGCCGAGGTCGCATGCCTGGCAATATTCGCCCATGTCACCTGACCAGTGCGCAGCCGCTGGATGATATAGCCGATCTGGCCTCCCTGAATCAACAACCCGGCCACAATGAGGATCACGACGCAGAGCAAGAGCATGGGCCAAGCTTTGCCCAGCCACTCGCGCTGCTCGCGCTCCTGCGCGGTCTCGGAAGCTGGCGTCGCCGCAAGCGTCTCAGCCGCCTCGGATGGCACAGCACCCTCAGCCGGAGCGACCGTTGCGGCAGGTGCAGCCGGCGCTTCCAGCAGGCCGGCAGGCGGCTGAGTCAGCGCAATGCTCAGCACCACCACCGTGCCCACGAGCGCCCAGGCCAGGACAAACAGGCCGATGCCGCCCCAACTGCGGCGCGCCAAGTCGAATCCTGCGACCAAGGACCGTTTGACACTGGGTGGCATGCTGCCTCCTTTATGGTTGTTCTAGCTGTTCGCGAAACTGCTGAGCCCACAAGCCGGCCTCGCGGGTCACCGCTTGCCGGAAGGGGGCTTGCCCGCCTAAGCGGGGCCACACCTCGCGCCAGGTCTGCACCGCAGTGCTGACATTGATCAGCAACTGCGTGGACCCTAGCGACCGATCGCGCACGGCTTGCTGGCAGTGCGCGTGCAACGCCTCCAGGCGCTGCTGCACCACCGCAGCCGCCGCGTGGCGCTCCAACTCCTCGGCCAGCGCCTCGAACGCGGCAGCCAATACCGGAAATACCTCGCGGTTCACGCGCATGTCAGCGCCTGCGCCAGCTGCCGCACGACGCTGAGATTCTTGAGATCCTCCGCGTCGCTTGTCTTTGGCGTCTCGAGAATAAACGGCAGCTCCCGCAATCGCGGGTGGGCCAGCAGGCGTTGAAACCCCGCGCGCCCGATATGCCCTTCGCCGATATGCCAATGGCGGTCCACCCGCGCATCAAACGGCACCTTCGAGTCATTCAGATGGATCAGCCGCAGCTGGGCGAAGCCCACGTGCCGGTCAAACTGGCCCAGCGTCTCTTCCAAGCCGGCGGCCTCGTGGATGGGGTAGCCGGCGGCAAACAGGTGCGCGGTATCCAGGCAGATGCCCACGCGCGCTTGGGCGCCCACTTGGGCGCGGATGCCGGCCAGCTCTTCGAACCGGGACCCCAGCCCCTGGCCGGAGCCGGCGGTGTTCTCCAACAGGATCATGACGTCGGAATGCTCCTGGCTGGCCAACGTCTGCTCGATCGCCTGGGCCACCCGCGCGATCCCGGCCGCCGGGTCATCATTCTTGGGGCTGCCCACATGCGTCACCAGATACTGCGCCTGCAGCAGCGTGGCGCGGGCATATTCCTCTTGATAGAGCCGCAAGGCGGCTTGCCACATCGGCGGCTGCGGGGAGGCGAGGTTGATGATGTGCGGGGCGTGGATCGCCAGTGGATCGATGCCGGCCTGCCGCCGCGCGACGTCGAACGCACGGGCCGCTGCCGGGGCAATCACCGGGGCGGCTCCGCCGCGCGGGCTGCGGCTGAAGATCTGCATGGTCGTGCAGCCTAGCCGCACGGCCCGTTCCACGGCCAAGGAGAGGCCGCCGGCAATCGAGACGTGCACGCCTAACTTCATGGTGCCGTGTATCTTATCATGCTGCCGAAGTTACAGCAATGCCGTCTTGACGGTCAGAGAAGAGTTGGCTAGCATGGAATGTTATGTTTGCCCGGATGACCAAGACGAACGTCTCCCTACGCGGTCAGGCCCGCCGCTTGCGTCAACAAGGTTTCACCTACACGGAAATCACGCAGCAATTGGGGTCGGTGCCTAAAGGCACGCTTTCGGGATGGTTCAAAGACCTCCGATTGACCGCCTCTCAACAAGCACGTATCGAAGGCAAAATCCTGGCCGCGGGCGCCCAAGGCCGTCCATTAGCCAGAGCTGCCTGGGCCCGTAAGATCACGGCGTGGCAGAAGGACATTGAGGATCGCGTGTCTCCCCTCGCGGCCCTGCCGTATGACCACTTGCATATCGGCAAACTGGTCTGTAGCATCATGTACCTCTGCGAAGGTGGGAAATACCGCTCATCGCGCCACAAGTGGCGCGCGCGTGTCCTGCAATACGGCAACACCGCGATCCAATATGAATTGCAGGCACTCGGTCAACTGACTGTGCGGGCGTGTGAAATTGGTGGAGCAGACGGGGATCGAACCCGTGGCCTCCGCAATGCCATTGCGGCGCTCTCCCAGCTGAGCTACTGCCCCATACCGCCGTCGGAAGGAACCCTACGATAACATGAGGCTCCTGCGCCTGTCAACGCAACGACCTGCTCGGCTCGGTAGCATTCTCCTGCTCGGGCTCGCCAGCACCGCCGCCACAACGCTGTCCGCCGCCGAGGGTGTTGCGCCCTCGGGCCACGTCAACGTCATCGAGCTGGACAACCGCATCATCAGCCCGATCACGCAGGCGTACATCGAGCACGCGCTGCAGCGCTCCGCCACCGAAGGCGCGCGGGGCCTGGTGATCATCCTCGATACGCCCGGCGGGCTGCTGGAATCCACCCGCGGCATCGTGAAAGCCATCATGAACGCCCGGGTGCCGGTCGCGGTCTACGTCGCCCCGGCAGGCTCGCGCGCCGGCTCGGCCGGGGTGTTCATCACGCTGGCAGCCCACGTCGCCGCTATGGCGCCCTCGACGAATATCGGTGCTGCGCACCCGGTCAACGCCGGCGGCGAAGGCAGTCCGGCCCGCCGGCTCATCCGCCGCATCAAGCGCGCCACAGAGGAGGAAGAGGTCATCGAGGAAGCCGGACCAGACCCCATGGCGGATAAGATCTTGAACGACACCGTGGCCTGGGCGGCGGCATTGGCCAAAACGCGCGGCCGCAACGAAGACTGGGCGCGCAAGGCCGTGACCGAGAGCATCTCCGCCACTGAGCGCGAGGCCTTGGACGCGCACATCGTCGACCTGATCGCGGTGAGCCTGGAAGACCTGCTCCAGCAGATGGACGGGCGCCGCGTCGACGTGGCCGGCCAGCCGGTCACGCTGCAGACCGCCCACAGTGCGGTGGTGCGCCTGCCGATGTCCAAGCGTGAAGAGTTCCTGGCCACCATCACTCATCCGAACATCGCGTATCTGCTGATGATGCTGGGCACTCTCGGATTGATCTTTGAATTCACGCACCCCGGGATCGGCTTTCCCGGCATCGCGGGCCTGATCTGCCTGCTGTTGGCCCTCTACGCGTTCCAGGCGCTGCCGCTGAGCTATGCCGGTGCCGCGCTGGTGCTGATCGGGCTGGTGCTCCTGGTCGCCGAGCTGATGGTGGTCAGCTACGGACTCTTGGGGTTGGGAGGGGTGATCGCGCTGACGCTGGGCAGCCTCATGCTCGTAGAGTCGCCGGATCCGGCCCTGCGGATTTCCTGGCACGTGGTGGCCCCCACCGTGGGCACCGTGGCCGCGTTCTTTTTCTTCGTCGGCCAGCGCGCCCTGCGCGCGCACACCCAGCGCGTCACCACGGGCGCGGAGGGTTTGGTCGGCGCGGTGGGCAGCGCCACAACCGACTTACAGCCTGAAGGGACCATTTTCGTGCATGGCGAATCCTGGTCCGCCACGGCCAGCACACCGGTGAAGCGCGGAGCGGCGGTGCGCGTGACGCGCGTCGAGGGCCTGCATCTGTGGGTGGCGCCGGCAGCCCCCCACGCAACCAAGAAAGGAACCCGTTGATGCTCTTTGGCAGCTTGGCGATTCCGCTGTTCTTCGGCGTGTTCTACCTGCTCAACTGCGTGAAGGTGCTCAATGAATACGAGCGCGGTGTGGTGTTCCGGCTCGGACGGCTCATCCCGCAGCCGCTGGGGCCGGGCCTCGTATTCATTCTCTGGCCGCTGGATCGGCTCGTGAAGATCAGCCTGCGCACGATCACGCTGGATGTGCCGCCGCAGGATGTGATCACCAAGGATAACGTCTCGATCAAGGTCAACGCCGTGCTGTACTTCCGCGTGATGGACCCCAACCGCGCCGTGGTGGAAGTGGAAGACTACCTGTACGCCACCTCGCAGATGGCGCAGACCACGCTGCGCAGCGTGCTGGGCCAGGTGGAAATGGACGAGCTGCTCTCGCATCGCGATAAGCTTAATCAGCAGCTGCAGGGGATTTTGGATCGGCAGACCGGCCCCTGGGGCATCAAGGTGGCCAGCGTCGAGCTCAAGCACGTCGACTTGCCCGAAGAGATGCGCCGCGCGATGGCCCGTCAGGCCGAGGCCGAGCGCGAGCGCCGCTCCAAAATCATCGGGGCGGATGCGGAGTTCCAAGCGGCCGATAAGCTGGTGCAGGCCGCGCGGCTCATGGAAGATCACCCGATGGCGCTGCAGATGCGCTACCTGCAGACCTTGGCCGAAATCGCCACGGAGAATAATTCCACGATCCTCTTTCCGATCCCGATCGACCTCATCAAGGCCTTCATTGACAAGAAATAGCCTGCCGCGCCGGAGTGGTGAAACTGGCATACACGCGGGTCTCAAAAACCCGTGGTCGCAAGACCGTGTGGGTTCAACTCCCACCTCCGGCACTCTTTTTTCCTACAGGTAAAACGGCATGGCCGCGCGCATCCTCATCATTGATCATCAGCTCCACCGGCTCGAGTTCCTCGAGGCCGTGCTGCTGAAAGCCGGCTTCGCGGTCGCCGCGACCACCACCGGGGCTGACGCGCTGGCCGCTTGCACCGCCGTCGCGCCGGTCTATGACCTTCTCCTGCTCGATATGCAGATGCCCTCCGGCGAGAGCCTCGCGACCTACCAGGCGCTGCGGGCGCTGCCCCCCACGCAGGCTGTGCCGATTTTGCTGCTGACGCAGGCCCCGGCGGCCTATTGGGAGCAATTGGCGTTTGAGGAGAGCCCGCCCGTGGTGATGACCGGGCAGTTGATAGATCACGCGGTGGTCGTGCAGCGGGTGCAGTGGATGCTGAGCGCCAATCGAGGGCCGCAAAGGCCGTCCCCTGACCCGTCATTCGTGTACGTTCCTGGTTGCTGCTGATCACTCTCGCTCCCCTTATGTGACAAAAACCAGCGAACGACCCGAGACCCTCTTGCGAGCGACCGCCGATGGTTGAGTTTGCTTTGACAGGTTGCGTTAGCACCCAATCACCCTAAATGCCTGTCCCTTGGGTAACTGCCACCTTGTCTTGGCGAGATACCCACGGAGGACGTCGAAGATGAACGCACTGCGGGTATGGCCGATGTGGGGGACGTCGCATGCGGTCGGCCTGCAGACGTACGTCGTGACCCGAGGTGGGCATCAGACGCTCTCAGCTCCAGCTTGAACAATGGGGAGCATTTCAGACCATGAAGCAGCAAGGGTTAGTTGGGTCGTGGATTTTTTTTCTTGCTCTGCTCTTCTACAGTTCAGACTGCGTTGCTGAAACGATTTACCTGAAAGATGGCAGGAAAGTACGGGCGAGGATTACGAAACGAACCGAGAAGTCAATTACCATTGACTTCTATGGGGTCCCAATAACGTATTGGCTAGATGAAATCGAAAAGATTGAGAACACTCAGTCGGCAGCTTCAACTGAGCAATCGGAGCAGACTCAGCCTAAGGAGACTTCAGGCAAGAGCAAAGCACAAACTGCACCGGAAGAACATTTGCTGTCCTCTGCCACCACTCTCCCCAATCGTCAAGACACACCCCCCCTCGGCTTATCGAGTCCACAACGAGCTGTGCTCAGATGGAAGACCCGGATTCTTGTTGGGCGGGAGGCGATTGCACCCCCACTCGCATTGAATGGTCACGAGGTTTACCTGAATACGGCGGATGGTGCCGTGCATGTGTATGACGTGCAAACAGGGAATGAGCGGCTAGCGTTCAGTGCGCCTGGAGGAATCGCCTCGACTCCATTACTGGCTGAGGGAACATTGTACTACGGGACCGGAGACGGGCATTTCTACGCCGTCAATCTGGCATCTAAGCGCGTGCTTTGGAAGTTCGCCACTAAAGCGACCACTGAGGCAAGTGCCGCCCTTGAAGCGCATCAACAAACACTAGGCTACGTACCGGATGAGGTGGGACGCGCATACGAACGCACCAATGAGTTCCGACGGATTGCGGCAGCCTCACTATTGGCCAATGGAACGGTATACTTCGCCAGTGTCGATGGGGTGCTCTATGCGCTAGAGAGCGCGACAGGAACGATGCGCTGGATGTTCAAGACGGGCAGCTTTATTGAGTCCTCGCCTGTTATGAACGAAGGGATAATTTTTGTTGGCAGTCAAGACGGCCGGCTCTATGCCGTGGATCAGCGTACCGGGAAGGAGCGGTGGCACTATCAGGTGGAGCGAGACTGGCCCTCCCAGCCGGTTGTCAGCGATGGCGTTGTCTATTTCGAGGCGGGCTGGACACTGTACGCCATTGACACCAAGACTGGTGCGCTGGCCTGGCGCTTTAAAACACCAGGACCTATCGGGTCGCTCCTTACCGTCCACAAGGAAATGGCCTATTTTACGACCCAGGGTAAGCTTTACGCGTTCGACGTTAAGACCGGCCAGGAACGGTGGCACGCGGATGGGTACTACAACAGTCGAGCCATTCCAATCGTAGCTGGCCCAGTCGTGTACTGTGCTGGGTCGGACGGAACGCTTCATGCGTTGGACCGTGAGAATGGACAGGAACGATGGCGGTTCAAAACTGAGGGCAAGGTTTTGACACCGGTGGTGGTCGATGAGGTAGTAGTTGCGGCCAGCGAAGACGGCCATCTGTACGCAATTACTGGAGTTGAAGCGTCACAGACGACAGTATCCGGGCCAGTGCCGCTCGTTGTGCCAACGATTGAGGCGTCATCTGTACCGGAGGTTCGTGTTGAACACTTTCCTGGATTCCGCTGGTCGCGTGACGTATATCTGGGTACGCTCTCCGCTTCGATGCTCTCAAAGGAAGCAATCTATCTGATCGCCGGGGATTCCTCTTCCACCTACAACGTCTACGTCTTGAACCCCTCCACAGGGGAGAAGCAGGGAGAATTGGGTATTATGGGTGAGGGGGTACGGGTAAGTCTGACAACCGATCGAGGGATGGCATTTGTGATTCGACCTCATCAAGCGTCCCCACAGTCAATCAAAATCGCGGCGATTGACGTCGTAAGCCATGCTCCCCGCTGGGAGCGGGAGTTCGCCGGACCTCTCACGCAGCGGCCTGCTGTGCTTGACGAGGCACCTGTCGTTGCGCATGGTACGGTCTACTTCAAAGGAGAAGACGATTTTCTGCACGCCCTTGATGAACTCACTGGGGATGTTCGCTGGACGATTCCTCTCCGGGACGTTTTCGGAAACAGTAGATGCATACATCAGTACACTGCTTCGGCGTCAGTATTACTGGCAACCTGTCGAGAAAACGGAGATGGGGTGCTTTCGGCGTTCAATGTAGCCAGCGGCCAGTGGCTCTGGAACATCACGGTGGAGGGCTCGTTATGGAAGGCCTGGAAAGGCCCACCGGCAATTGTGGACGGTGTGGTGTATGCGGGCAGCGGCAATGAGAAGCTATTCGGCCGACTCTATGCAATGGATGCTGCAAGCGGGACTATTCTCTGGAAAGCCGCTGTAGATGCCACGGTTGTCACAACACCCGTCGTTCACGACTCGACGGTCTACGTGGGATGTGAAGCGGGACATCTGCATGCGTTTGACCGGCAGAAAGGCACAGAACGCTGGCAGGTGCAGCTGGATGTGGAAGCCACCGAGCCGGTTGTCTCAGGGGCTGCCGTATATGTCGGAGCTGGAGATGACTATGCCCGCGGCGGGCTCTACGCCTTGGACGCAGAAACGGGCGCGGTACGCTGGCATGTCAAGACAGAAGGGGCCGTGATCGCCTCACCGGTACTCGCCAACGGCAGCCTCTACGTGGGAACCGACTACAACCGATTTGGACGGTTCTATGCGGTAGATAGTCAAACCGGGAAGGTGCTGTGGAATCTTAGTCTCGGCAAGAGTGTACGGCTTCCCGCGGTCGTGCACCAGGGGATCGTGTACGTGGCGAGCTACGATAAGGTATATGCGCTCACAGAGGCCAAGCCGGGGTCATGATGGATCAGGGCGAACGACGCGGCAAAGTGATATGGATTGCACTCGTAGTGCTTGTAGTCCTCGGTGTCGGCATCGGCAGTTGGTGGAAGTCTCGGCAATCTACGCCCGGGCTTGCAGGACTTACCTGGGAGGAACTAACTCAGCGAGCATCGGCCCTAGGTCGGGAGTCCCGCTATACCGAGGCGATTCCGGTTGCTGACCGGGCGGTTCGGGTGGCCGAGAAGACATTCGGAGCGGACGATCAACGTGTTGCCGCCTCGCTTGAAACACTCGCCCAGCTGTACGTAGAAGCGCTCAAACCGGTTGGTTCGCTCGACGGCGCACTTCTCAAATCCGACAGCTTCTTCAATCCCCGCATCACTACGACCGTGCTTGGGTGGTTGGGAGTAAAACCGGAACGCCCGGCTGATGTGAAGGCAATCCTCAAGCTGCAGGCCGAAGGCAAGCCGGCAGACGCCGTGCGATTACTCTACCAGGGATTTCTCAAGGGTGAAGAACTGTTGCAGAGGGAACTAACCAAGCGAGAGCGTACGCTCGGAGCGCAGAGCCCTGACGTCATCCCTTTTATTACTGCACTTGCCCACTTCTACTATGTAGAAGAAGCCGGTCCGAAAGCTGAAGCGATGTACGAGCGAGCGCGGGTAATCTGCGCTCGCACTTTCGGAGTTGGATCACCAGAGGTAGCCAGGATTTTAGACCGGCTAGGAGCCGTCTATTCAAGTCGACACATGGACCGTGAGGCCATCCAAACGCTGGAACAGTCCATCCTGATTTTTCGAGACGCCGAAGGACCTGAGCACCCAGACCTGGTTTCTCCCCTTTTCTTACTCGCAGGAATCTACCACAATCGACACCAGTATGAGCAGGCTGAAGGGCTTGGTGAATGGATCGTGGAGATTCGGGAGCACGAGCAACCCCGCAACCCTTCGCAGTTGGTTAGCACCCTGGAGAGCCTAGCGTTGACCTATCATGCGCACGGCCATAACGACAAGGCAGAACCACTGTGCCGGCGCTCCCTCGCGCTTCAGGAGGCGATGCCCTCCCCAAATCTCTATGTGCTGGAGTCATCGCTGAGGCGGTGCCAGCAAGTGCTGAAGGAGCGAGGGCAATTTGACGAGGCGGTTTTGATGAAGTCGCGGGCCGACAAGCTCCGCGAGCAACTTTGGAAGAAGTCGACTTCCACGCGGTAAGAAGACCGCGTGTTCATTCAAGAGCGGAGAGCAGCGAGAAAATGCACCTGCGCAGAGCGCCCTCATCTAATTCACCCATTATTCGCCTGTTGCATCCAGTTCAAAATTGACACCCGGAGCCACTTCAACAAGCTCTTCCTCCACCATCCCCTGACCCGCCACAATGTAGACTGCATCGCTGTGTGAGTGATACCACACAAACTGCGACGGGGATTTGATCTGACCTGGCTGGGTCAAAACCCGAGTGTGCTTCGGAGGTGTTGGTGAACCTTCTGCAAATCCGGCTTCGCTAAAACACCCAATTTGCGCGTGATCACACTGGCCTTGATGGTTCGAATAATACCGGTGACGACGGAGGGAAACAACAGCCCCGCGGCTTTCCACTGTTCGAGTATTGTGTCTCCGAAGAGGAGACGACGCACGTTGCTTGTAATGGCGACTACGATCACTTCCTGGCGACTGACATGGTACGGCGGGCTACTGACGATCAGCGCCGGTCGTTTCTTCGAGCCGCGTCCCTCGGAAAACCCGAACTCCACCAAGACGATCTCTCCTCGGTTATAGCTGATCATACGCGGCGTCCCGCTCATTCTCCCAGACGGCCTTCAGTATTGGATCGGTGTCTAGGTGCTTCGCTAACGCGGATACCTCCCGCGATTCCAGCTCTCGGTGCATGCGCTCCCGAACGCTTTCCAGGACAAACTCACGAATCGTCTGGCCGCTCAGCGTGGCAAACATCTTGATTTGCCGGTGTTCCCCGTGTCGGACATCGATGCTGACCCGTTCCCGTGCTGTGTCGATCTTGGCCATGGATGCGGCTTCCTCTGTTGACACAAGCGTACCATATTTCAACAAATGTGTAAATGTGTCAAATGTGGTAATTGGCTGCCGTTGCCATAACCTCCCTGTTTTGCTACTGATGGCTCGTCTGGGAGCTTGGTGCGGCTTATTCCGTCAGCACGTGGTGAACGCGGAGGCTACAAGAGGGCTCCGGCGCGACGCCGGAACCCTCTCTGGAATGAATGGTCGCTACGGTGGGATTTGAACCAACGACCTTTGGGCTATGCGCCAATCTAGGCCCGCAGCCGGAAGGGTCAGGCCGGCGTCAAGCCGGAGGTGGCGAGCTGTTGGGTGGCAAAGACGCCGATCTTGCGGAACCGCTGGTAGCGCCGTTCCAGTAGTTCCTCCTCCGGCAGCGCGTCGGTGAGCTTCAGGAAGCGCAGGATCGAGGCCCGCAAACGCTGGGCCACCATCTCCGGGTCGCGGTGCGCGCCCCCCAGCGGTTCTTCAATCATCTCGTCAATCACGCCCAGCTCCGAGAGATCGCTCGAGGTGAGGCGCAGCGCCGCTGCGGCATCCGGCGCCCGGGCGCGATCGCGCCACAGAATGGCGGCACAGCCTTCCGGCGAAATCACCGAGTAGTACGCGTGCTCCAGCATCGCGGTCCAGTCCCCCACCCCGACGCCCAGCGCCCCCCCGGAGCCGCCTTCCCCGATGACGCAGGTGTAGATCGGGGTCTTGAGCACCGCCATTTCACGCATGTTGTGCGCGATGGAATGCGCCTGGCCGCGCTCTTCGGCGCCGATGCCTGGGTACGCGCCGGGCGTATCGATGAAGATGAGCACCGGCAGGTGGAATTTCTGCGCCAGCGCCATGAGGCGCATCGCCTTGCGGTAGCCTTCGGGGTGGGCGGAGCCGAAGTTGCGCATGAGGTTCTCTTTGGTGTCGCGCCCCTTCTGATGGCCGATCACCATGCAGGGGCGGCCCTCGAACTTCGCGACACCACCGACCATGGCGCGGTCATCGCTAAAGAGCCGATCGCCATGGATCTGCACGAAGTCGGTGACGAGCAGGTTCAGGTAATCCAGAGTGTAAGGCCGCAGGGGGTGGCGAGCAAGCTGCACGCGCTGCCAGGGGGTGAGGCCGCCGTAGACCCGGCGCTTCAGCTGCTCAAGCTGTGCTTCCAGCGCTTTAAGCGTCTCGGGCCGCTGATCGGCCGCGTTCTTGCGCGCCTCCTGGAGCCGGTGCTCCAGCTCCGCAATCGGTTTCTCAAAGTCGTAGCGGTAGCCGTTGAGCGGAAAGTTCTTGGGCGCGGAGCTGGCGGCCGCCATGTTTAGTCGACGATCGTCACTTCGGTGCCCGCGGGCACGATGTCGAAGAGCTCCTCCACGTCGGTGTTGCTCATGCGCACGCAGCCGGCCGTCACTTGCTTGCCGAGAGCACCCGGATCGGTCGTGCCGTGGATGCCGTAGCCCTTGAGGTCAAAGCCCATCCAGCGCGTCCCGAGGATATTCTCCGGGCTGTCTGCCGGCACCGAAGCGCCCTCTTTCCACCACACCGGGTTGGGGATTTTGGTCGTGATCTTGAACGTGCCCACCGGGGTGGAGTTCTCCTTGCCCGTCGCCACCGGATAGCTCTTGATGAACTGGCTATCCGCCGTCAGCAGGAGTTGGTTCAGCGACTTATCGACGGCGATGGAGAATTTGCCCTTGGGAATCTTGAGCTTCTGCCCCGGGCGAATCATATCGCTGGAGAGGCCGTTCGTGCGCTTGAGAAAGTCCACCGTCGTGCGGTACTGCGAGGCGATCTTCCCCAGCGTGTCCCCGGGCCGCACCTCATGCGCCATATCCGTCGCCGTCAGCACGGGGGAAAACAGCAAGGCCACGTTCACCTTGCCCAGCCGGGCCTGAGCTGGGGTCATGAGCGACGAGTCTGGGAATTGGCTCAGCAGCAGGCGGTACGTGGCTTGCGCTTCGCCCAGCTGCTCTTGCGCCTCGTAGACCCCGCCGAGCTGCAAGAGCGCATCATCGGCCCCAGGGGAATCCGGCTGCGCGTTGATGAACTCTTCCAGCTTCGCTTGGGCCTCGACCAGCTTACCCTGCTGCTGCAGCCGGGACGCCGTCGTCAGAATCAGTTGATGCTGGCCGCCGAACCAGCCCTGCTGCCCCGCCAAAATCAACCCGCCGATGGCCACAATGGCCGCCGCCGCCATCCCCGCTCCCATGAGAATCCGCTGACGCATCCTCCGGCCCCCTCCTACCGCAGCACCAACGCCACAATGATCCCAACCACCACGCCCCCGATGACCTGCAACGGCGTATGGCCCAGCAATTCCTTGACCCGCTCCTCCTGGATCCGACGCTTGAAATACATGTCTTCGATCATTTTGTTCAGCACCTGCGCTTGCCGTCCGCTCCAGCGTCGCACGCCCTGCGCGTCAAAGAGGGTGATGAACGTGAAGGCCACCGCGGTGGCGAATAAGGGAGAGTTGAACCCGGTGTTAAAGCCGATCGTGGTGCTGAGGGCGCTGACGCCTGCCGCGTGGGTGCTCGGCATGCCCCCCGTGCCGAGGAGCCAGCGGAAATCAAAGCGGCGCAACCGTGCGACGCCCAGGATGATTTTGATGGCCTGCGCGATAAGGCAGGCCAAGAACCAGGAGGCAAGCGCCTGGTTGGCGCACCAAGCGCTGAAGACCGATGTCATGCGTTACTGCGACTCAGGCTCCAACACATGCACTTGCAGCTTCGTCGTGGCCCCCAGGGTGGATTGCCCCTTGCGGATGACGTAGCCGCGATTGCCGGCGGCCAACTGCTGATGATCCAATTCATTTTGCGTGTTGATGCGCGCCTGCCACGAGGCGAGGCGCTGCAGCCAGAGGTGGTGCTTCACGTCGCGGATGGCCAGGCGCAACTCCTTGAGCGAGGAGAGGCGCTGCTCCAGCGCCACCTTTTGCGTCTCGAGCGCTTGCATATCCCCGGCCATCGTCTGGTGCTCTTGCTGCAGCTGCTCGTGATCCTGCCGCAGCGCAGCCAACTGGATCGCGGTGTCATCCAGTTTCGTGGAGACCAGTTGGAGTTCTTGCTGCAAGCTGGTGATCGTGGCTTCATGGCTGGTGATCGTCTGTCTCGCCCCGCCCAGCTCTGCGGCCAGCGTGCTGCGCTCTTCCTGCAGCTGTGCGATGACCTCTTGTGCTTGCTGAAAGTCCCCGGCAATGCGATGGCGCGCCCGCTCAGATGTGAGCGTGCGCCAACTGCTCAACCCCATGAGGACGAGCAGCAGAATGACAATATATCGGCCACGCCGTTGTGCCATGGGTGGAATCTCCTTGACCGAGGAAAGCGATTATGTTAGCGTTTAGTATACGGCGTTTGGCCAGGCACTTCAAGCGAATTTCCCCTCCTGTCGCTCCCTCGCAGCGTGTACGCGATTCATCTAACCTCCCTATTCACAGCAGGTTAAATCAAGGACACATGCTGGCGCGAGGGCTTTCCTACACCACGCTGGGCTTGGAGCCCACCCGCATCGATATTGAGGTGGATGCTGCCCGCGGCCTGCCCAACCTCATCCTGGTGGGACTGCCTGATCAGGCCGTGAAAGAGGCCCGGGAGCGCGTGCGCTCAGCCATCACCAATAGCCAGTTTCACCTACCCTCGCAGCGCTTCGTCGTCAACTTGGCCCCAGCCGATCTCAGAAAAGAAGGTGGCGTCTTTGACCTCGCGATGGCGTTGGCCTTGCTGGCCGCCTCCGGCCAGCTCGATCCTGTGCGGCTGGCTGGCACCGTGGTGCTAGGCGAACTGGCCCTCGATGGCACGGTACGCCGGGTGCGGGGTGTCTTGCCGATCGCTCGAGCCGCTGCGGCTCAAGGACTGCCTCTGGTGCTGCCGGCGGCCAATGCGCCCGAAGCCGGCTTGGTGCAAGGCATCCGCCTGCATCCGGTGCGCACGTTGCTCGAAGCCGTCGAGCGGCTCTCCGGGACAGAGCCAGCGGCGGCACCGCCGGCACCCCTAACGCCCCCCGCACTGCCGCAGGACACGGTGGACTTGGCCGATGTGCGGGGACAGGCCGCGGCAAAGCGAGCCCTTGAGGTCGCCATCGCCGGCGGCCACCATGCGTTACTGGTCGGTCCACCCGGGGCAGGCAAAACGCTCTTGGCCCAGCGCGTGCCGACCCTGCTGCCGGCCCTCACCCCGGAAGAAACGCTCGACGTGCTGACGATCCACAGCGTAGCGGGCGAGGGGTTAGCCGGTGGGAACCTTCGGCCCTTTCGGGCGCCGCATCATACCGTGTCGTACGCCGGGCTGCTGGGCGGCGGCCCCTCGCTGCGGCCGGGCGAAATCACCCTGGCGCATCACGGCGTGCTCTTCCTGGATGAGCTGCCTGAATTCCGCCGCGATGCGTTGGAAGGGTTGCGCCAGCCGCTGGAAGAAGGCCGGCTGCGTTTAGTCCGCGCGCGGCGCGCGCAAACGCTGCCGGCGCGCTTTCTGCTGTTGGCCGCAATGAACCCCTGCCCCTGCGGCTATTACACCGATCCCCGCAAGGCCTGCCGCTGCAGCAGCACCGCGGTCAGACAGTATCTTGCGAAAGTCTCCGGACCGCTGCTCGATCGCCTCGACGTGCAGATCGCCCTGCCGCCCGTGCCCTGGGCCGCGCTGCAGCCAGGGCCTGCGGGCGAATCTTCGGCAATCGTGCGGGCGCGCGTGGAAGCGGCA
>JAGVGS010000037.1 GCA_020057015.1 Candidatus Omnitrophota bacterium
GCAGGCGCAGGGCGTTTGGCAAGCTGGCCGCTGGCAGGTGGTGCTGCGCCGACCGCTGGCCGGGGCCGGCAGCGGCTTGGCGCTGAAGGCGGGCCAGCAGCTGAGCGCCGCATTTGCCGTATGGGACGGCGCGGCCAAAGACCGCAACGGGCAGAAGAGCGTGTCTATTTGGCACACCTTGGAGCTGGAGCGATAACGCATGCGGATCACACGCCGGCAATTTCTCAGGTATTCAGGCGCCACCGGAGTCGGGCTGTACCTGGCCTCGCGCGAAGTGTGTCTCTGGGCGTTGGAGAGCGTTACGAGCGTCGAGAATCCGCTGGCGCACTACCCCTCGCGGGACTGGGAGAAGCTCTACCGCGACCAATACCGCTACGACCGCACGTTTTCGTGGGTCTGCTCGCCGAATGACACGCACGCCTGCCGGGTGCTGGCCTACGTGCGCAACGGTGTCGTGGTGCGCCTGGGCTCGCAGTACGACTACGACAGCTATCAGGATCTCTATGGGAATCATGCCACCGCGAATTGGAACCCGCGCCAATGCGCGAAGGGCTTCACGTTCCATCGCCTCATGTACGGGCCGTATCGGCTGAAGCATCCCATCATTCGCGCCGGCTGGAAGCAATGGGCTGAGGACGGGTTTCCCGAGCTGACCCCGGAGCGCAAGACCCGCTACAAGTTTGACAGCCGCGGCAGTGACCAGTTCGAGAAGATCGCTTGGGAAGACGTGTATCGCTATATCGCGAAAGCGCTCGTGGCGATTGCACGGCGCTACAGCGGCGAGAGCGGCCAGGCGCTGCTGCGCCAGCAAGGCTATCCCGAGGAGATGGTCGAGGCGATGGGCGGGGCCGGCACGCGCACGCTGAAATTCCGCGGCGGCATGGGCCTCTTGGGGGTCTTCGGGAAGTACGGCATGTACCGGCTCGGCAATACCATGGCGCTGCTGGATACCCACCTGCGCGGTGTTTCCCCGGAGGAGGCCAAAGCCGGGCGCGCGTGGTCGAACTACACCTGGCACGGCGACCAGGCGCCGGGGCACCCCTGGGTGCACGGGCTGCAAAACGCTGACTGCGATTTCAACGACTTGCGCGCCAGCAAGCTCATCATTCAGGATGGCAAGAATCTGGTCGAGAACAAAATGACCGACTCGCACTGGTTCATCGAATGCATGGAGCGCGGGGCGAAGCTCGTGACGATTGCCCCGGAGTACAGCCCGCCGGCCTCGAAATCCGACTACTGGATTCCCATCCGGCCGCAAACAGACGCGGCCCTCTTCCTGGGGATTACCCGGTTGATGATCGACCACCAGTGGTATGATCGCTCGTTTATGCTGCAATTCACTGATTTTCCGCTGTTGGTGCGCACCGACACGCTGCGCCGGCTGCGCGCGCACGAGATCTTCCCTGGCTACCAGGGGCAGCTGGCGAAAGACGGCCCTAGTTACAAGATCCAGGGGTTGAAGGACGAGCAGTACGCCAAACTCGGTGATTTTGTGGTGTGGGACGAGGGCCGCGGGCAAGCGGTGGCTCTGACGCGTGATGACGTGGGGCGGCATCTGGCTGCCAAGGGCCTTCAGCCGGCCCTCGAGGGGACGTTTACGGTCAAGACAGTCGAAGGCAAGGACGTCGAAGTGATGACGCTCTTTTCGCTCTACAAGATCCACCTCAAGGACTACGACCTCGACGCGGTGCACGAAATCACCCACGCGCCCAAGGAGCTGATCGAGCGGCTGGCGCAGGACCTGGCGACGATCAAGCCGGCAGCCATCCATCAGGGCGAGGGGATTAACCACTATTTCCACGCGACCGAAGCCAACCGCGCAGCGTACCTGCCGCTGATGCTGCAGGGCAACATCGGCAAGCCTGGTGCTGGGTGCTATGGCTGGGCCGGGAACTACAAGGCCGCGGTCTTTCAGGGCTCGCCCTGGACCGGGCCAGGTTTTAAAGGGTGGGTAGCCGAGGATCCCTTTGCGCCCAACCTGGACCCCAAGGCCCATGGCAAGGACATCCACGCCCACGCGTACTTCAAGGATGAAGAGCCGGCCTACTGGAACCACGGCGATCGGCCGCTGATCGTCGAGACCCCGAAAGGTGGGCGCAAGGTCTTCACCGGGCAGACGCATATGCCCACGCCCACCAAGGCGATGTTGTTCACCAACGTGAACCTCATCAACAACGCCAAGCACACCTACGAGATGCTCAAGAACGTCAACCCCCATGTCGAGATGATCCTCTCGATCGATATCCAAATGACCGCGACCATCGAGTACGCGGATATCGCGCTGCCGGCCAATAGCTGGCTCGAGTTTGAGGGCCTCGAAGTGACGGCCTCGTGCTCGAATCCCTTTCTGCAGATCTGGAAAGGCGGCATTCCGCCGATCTTTGATAGCCGGGACGATCTCATGATCCTCGCCCAGATGGCGGAAGCCTTAGGCCACGAGATCGGCGATCCGCGTGTGGCGCGCTACTGGCAGTTTGCCTTGCAGGGCCAGCGCGAGGTCTACATCCAGCGCTTGCTCGACTCGTGCACGACGACGGTCGGCTATCAGCTGAGCGACATCATGGCCGGCAAGTACGGCCCCCCGGGCGGCGCGCTCATGCTCTTTCGCACCTACCCGCGCATCCCGTTTTGGGAGCAGGTGCACGAGGATGTGCCGTTTTATACCGACCATGGCCGCCTGCAAGCCTACGCCGATGTGCCGGAGGCGATCGAATACGGCGAGAACTTCATCGTGCACCGCGAGGGCGCCGAGGCTACCCCGTACCTGCCCAATGCGATCGTGAGCAGCAATCCCTATATCCGCCCGCAGGACTACGGGATCCCGCGCAGCGCCGAGCACTGGGATGCGCGCACCGTGCGCAACATCAAGCTGCCCTGGGCCGAAGTGAAGCAGACGAAGAACTTCCTGTGGGAGCGGGGCTTCCGGTTCTACTGCCTGACGCCCAAGAGCCGCCACCGCGTCCACTCGCTGTGGAGCAACGTGGACTGGCACCAGATCTGGGACTCGAACTTCGGCGATCCGTACCGCATGGATAAGCGCGCGCCCGGGGTCGGCGAGCAGCAAGTCCACATGAACCCCCAGGCGGCGAAGGATTTAGGAATCAACGACGGGGACTATGTGTACGTCGATGCGAACCCGGCCGACCGGCCCTACATCGGGGCCAAGCCCGATGATCCCTTCTACCGCGTGGCGCGGCTGATGCTGCGCGTCAAGTACAACCCCGCGTATCCCTATAGCGTGGTGATGATGAAGCATGGCACCTACATCGCCACGGAGCGCTCGGTCAAAGCGCACGAGCAGCGCGCCGATGGGCGCGCGCTTTCCTCGCTGGGCTACCAGGCGAACTTCCGCTATGGCTCGCAGCAGAGTGTCACGCGCAACTGGCACATGCCCATGCACCAGACCGATACGCTGTTCCATAAAGCGAAGGTGTTCATGGGCTTCATTTTCGGCGGCGAGGCCGACAATCACGCGGTCAATACCGTGCCGAAGGAGACGTTGGTACGCGTCACCAAAGCCGAAGATGGGGGCTTGGGCGGCAAGGGCGTGTGGGCGCCGGCCACGACCGGGTACACGCCGGCAGCGGAAAACGAGACGATGCGCCAATACCTCGCCGGCGGCTTTACCGAGACCGCCAAGGAGGGCTGATGCCGTACGGCGATCCGGATCCGGAAGACCCGATGGCACTCACCGGCGTGGTGCTGCCGGCGGCCGATGAGCACTCGCTGCGGGAGATGGCCAGCTGCTTTATTGAAGAGTTTCTGCGCGATGGGTGGAGCCAGGCGCAGTTGCGCGCGATGTTCCGGAATCCCTCCTATCGCGGCCCCTACCTGGTCTGGCGGGAAAAGGGAGAGGCGTTTGTGGAAGCGGTGCTTCAAGACGTGCTGCAGCGCTGGCCTGTGAAACCGAGCTAAGGAGCGACGTATGCCCCAGGTGTTCAACTGGCAACTCGGCCGCGAGATGAGTTATCCCTATGAGGGGAGCTTCCCGCAGCGGCAGTTTGCCTTTGTCTTCAACCTCAACCGCTGCATCGGGTGCCAAACCTGCACCATGGCGTGCAAGTCGACCTGGACGTTTTCCAAAGGCCAGGAGTTCATGTGGTGGAACAACGTAGAAACCAAGCCCTACGGCGGCTACCCGCAGTTTTGGGACGTCAAAATCCTGAAGCAGCTCCACGAAGCCCAGCAAGAGCCCGGGCGCTGGGATGCCAAGACGCAGGATGCGCAGCACCCCTACGGCACCTACACCGGCAAGACGATCTTCGAGGCCCCGGTGCAGCAGGCCGGCCCCGAGCCTCAGCGGGTGCTCGGCTACCTCCCCACGGATGAGGAGTGGCGCTTCCCGAATATCTACGAGGACACCGCAGTGGGCAAGCCTGGCGCGCCTCTCACCTTCGACCCTGCCGGCACGCAACTGCCGGAGCATAAGACCTGGTTCTTCTATCTGGCCCGGTTATGCAACCACTGCACGTATCCCGGCTGTCTGGCCGCGTGCCCGCGCCAGGCGATCTATAAGCGCCCGGAGGACGGCATCGTGCTCATCGACCAGCAGCGCTGCCGCGGCTACCGCAAGTGCGTCGAAGCCTGCCCCTACAAGAAGGCGATGTACCGGCCCACGACGCGCATCAGCGAGAAGTGCATCGGCTGCTACCCCCGCGTCGAGGGCAAAGACCCGGAGACCGGCGGGCGACCGATGGAGACGCGCTGCATGGCCGCGTGCATCGGGCAGATCCGCCTGCAGGGCTTGGTGAAAATGAATCCGGATGGCGCTTGGACCGAGGATCGCTACAATCCGCTGTACTATCTCGTGAAAGTAGCCAAGGTCGCCCTGCCGCTGTATCCGCAGTTTGGCACCGCGCCCAATGGCTTCTACATGCCGCCGCGCTGGGTGCCCCGTGATTATCTCAAGCAGATGTTCGGGCCGGGGGTAGAGGAGGCTATCGCCGCGTACCTGACGCCGGATCGCGAGTTGCTGGCGGTGCTGCAGCTCTTCCGCAAGACCAACCTAATCATTGCGCGCTACGCGCTGAAAGAGGGGCCGAAAGTGTACGAGACGGAAATCCACGGCAAGCCCTTTACGCTCTACAACGACACGATCATCGGCTATGGCGAGGACGGCCAGGAGCTGGTGCGTACCCAGGTGGAAGAACCCTTCCATGTGCGGCCGGCGCAACACCAGAATTCCATCTGATGCCTGAGCCGACGACGGCTACGACCGCCTCGCCAATCGAGGCACTCCTGGCGCGCAGCGCCTTCTATGCCGGGCTGGCCATGAGCTTGCGCCGGCCGGACCGCGACGTCGCCCTCTGGCTGCAAGCGCACGAACCGGCACGCCTGGTTGACGTGGCGGCCCTCTTGAGCCACCCCCCCTCGCCGCTGACGGCAGCTACCCGACAGCTGGCCGCGCGTTTGCAGGCCGTGTCGCTGGTCGCCCTGGCTCAGGAGCATGACCAGCTCTTGGGGCATGCGGTGCAGGGTCCTTGCCCGCCGTATGAGTTGGAATACGGAGAAGCGCACAGCCACCGGCAACCGCAGGAGCTGGGGGATATCGCCGCCTTTTACCAGGCCTTCGGGCTGCAAACAGCCGCGGCCTCCCATGAGCGGCTCGACCACGTGGTCACCGAATGCGAATTCCTGCAGTTTGTCCTCTACAAACAAGCTTACGCAGTGGATGAGGGGGACGAGGACCATGCAGCCACCTGTGCGGCCGCGGCCCGGCAGTTTCTCGCAGACCACCTGGGGCGCTGGGCGCCGGCATTTGCGCTGCGGCTGAGCCGCCGCGCCGGGCGCGCC
>JAGVGS010000092.1 GCA_020057015.1 Candidatus Omnitrophota bacterium
AGCGGGGCCTGCACCGCGCAATCGGCCGCGGCGCGCTGGCCCGGCCGCTCGCCGGCCAGATCATCGCCGAGGGCGCCATATAACAAAGCCTGGTAGCCCTCGGCGCGCGCCAGCTGTGCCAACGCCACAAAGAGCGTGTGCTTGCAGACATAGCAACGGGCCGGCGTGTTGGCCCGGTAGGCCGGGTCGCTGACTTCGCGCGTTGCCATCACGCGATGATTTAATCGCAGCTGCTGGGCCAGCGCGGCGGCCTCGCGCAGATCGGCGCGCGACAGTGAGGCCGAATCAGCGGTCACGGCCAGCACGTGCGCGCGCCCAAGGGTCTGCGCCGCCAAGACCGCGAGCAAGGTAGAATCGACCCCGCCGGAGTAAGCCACGACGACGCGGGGCCAGTCCCGCAGCCGGGCTATCACCGCGTCAAGTTTATCGTGCAATGTCGGCATGACTGATCCATCCCCCGCCTAAGAGTATCTCGTGGTCATAGAGCACTACGGCCTGGCCCGGAGTCACCGCCGGCTGCGGCTCGTCAAAACGGATCTCGCAGCATCCGTTGCCGACCGGCGTGATGGTGGCAGGCGCCGGCACGTGGCGAGAGCGGATGCGCGCCTGGGCGTGCATCGGGGCTGCCGGCTCAGGGATCGACACCCAGTTCATCCGCTCGGCGATGAGGCCAGGACGCAGCAACTCTTCCCGCGAGCCGACGACCAGCCGATTGTTCGGCCGATCAAGGCTCAGCACGTACAGCGGCCGGTCGGCGGCCACTCTCACGCCTTCACGCTGGCCGATCGTAAAACCCAATAGGCCCTGATGCGTCCCGAGCACGGCCCCTTGGGCATCCGTGATGGGACCCGGCTCTTCGGCGATGGCCAGCTCCCGCCGTAAGAACCCATCCTTGTTCCGGTCGCGCACGAAGCAGAGGTCCTGGCTGTCGGCCTTTTCCGCGGTCTGCAGCCCCAAGGCGCTCGCCATCGAGCGCACCTCGACTTTGGTCACCTCGCCCAGCGGGAAACGAGCACGGCGGAGTTGCTCTTGCGTCAGGTTAAAGAGCACGTACGACTGGTCCTTCGACTCATCAAGAGCGCGCCGCAGCTGCCAGCGGCCGCTTGCCGCATCGTGGCTGGCGCGTGCATAATGCCCGGTGGCGATGAGCTCCGCCCCTTGGGTGGTGGCATGCTCGAGCAGCGAGCCGAACTTGATGTGGTCGTTGCACGCGATGCAGGGATTGGGGGTGAGCCCCTCGCGGTAACTCTCCACGAAGTAGTTGATCACCCGCTCCTGGAAGACCTCGGAGCGCTCGAGGGTCTCGTGAGGGATCCCAAGGCGCCGGGCGACCGCCTTCGCATCCAGGGTATCGCGCACCGAGCAGCACAACCGAGTGCCGGCCGTGGTGCACACCTCTTTGCCCCACAGCTGCAGCGTGACCCCGCGCACGTCGAAGCCCTGCTGCAACAGCAAGGCCGCGGCCACGGAGCTGTCCACGCCCCCGCTCATGGCGATGAGCACGCGTGTGTTCATGTGGCCGTATTATAGCAAATCGCCCACCGCAGCGGCCGGCAGACGGTCGGAGAGCGCAAAGAGATACGCGATCAACGCCTCGAGGTCCTCTTCAGAGAGACGCTCCTTCCACGCCGGCATATACAGCGGCGGGTTCGGTCGATGCGGATCGGCGCGCGGAGCCGGCTGGCGCCCCTGGCGGATCACCTGCTTCAGCGCCTCCACGTGATCGCCGTAGTAGGCCTTCACGTACAGCAGCGAGGGCGCCTCCTCAGCCAGCCCGTTGTTGGGGTTGCGCCGTCCCCCGACGCCGCCGATACCATGGCACGCGGTGCAGCCGTAGTGTTCGTAGACCGCGCGCCCGCGGGTCACGGCCGAGGCATACGTCGGTTCGGGCGGAGTGTGGGGCGGCCGCACATAGGAGGCGGGCAAATCCTCGGCCTTGAGGCTCAGCAGGTACACGCTGAGGGCTTCGATGTCCGCCATTTCGAGGCCGAAAAATGGCATGGAAGAGGGGAACACTTCTTCCTCGCCTCTCGGCAGCGCTTCCGGCGGCACGCCGGGGTTGAGCACGCGGGGGTGAGCCAACTTACGCCTAAGCCAGTGGATGCGATTGTGCGGGCCGGGCATCATCTCAAAATCCGCTTCGATGAGCTGATGCGATTTGGCGCCGACTTCGGAGAGATCGACGGAGACCGTTTGCCCGAAGTTATGGACCGCATGGCAGCCGTAGCAGCCCTTGGCCGTGAAGAGTTGCTGGCCTTGGACCAGCAAGGGGGCGTGCTCCTGGATCGTGCTCACCTCGCCATGGCATTGGCGGCAGGAGGCCTGCACAAGCGGCCCCCGCAGCAGCGGCTCCTCCCAGTGGGGCACTTCTCCATGCGCGGCCTTCACTTCGGTGGCCAAGCCTTGCCCGCCATGGCAGACCGTACAGCCGAACTTCTCTACCGGATGCCATTGCAGATATTGCCCTGGGTGGGCGGTAAAGGGTTGCTCGGCCAGCCCGAGTTGCGGCTTGGTGGCTGCCAGATGGCAGGTCGTGCAGCGATCCACACGATCCAGGCCTTGCACGATCGTTTGATGGACGCCGCGCGCAATGCCGCGGCGCTCGGCCCCCTTGAGGGTGCCCAGGAATTGGCGCTGATACTTTACCCAGCCCCGGTGCCTGTCCTGCGCGATGGTGACGAGGAAGACGAGGGCGAGCGCTGCGGTCAGCAACAGAAACAGGACGCGCTTCATCAATTAAATATTGAAGTTGAAGGCCGGCAAGCTGAAGACGTACTTCACGCCAAAGAGCAGCCGCAGCAGGATCTTGCCGATGACCCCCATCATCATGAGAAACAACCCGATGATGAGGCTGTACTTGATCAGCCCTTTTTGCTCGAACAGGCGGTCCTTGAGCTTGGCCAACTGCACGCCCAGCCAGCCTAAGAGAGCCCCCGTGGCCAAGATCATCACGCCGATCATCGCATACCCGCCGGCGCCGGCCTCTTGCACCAGCCGGTACATGGCGGAGACCACCGGCGCATTCGTCGAACGGCCCAACGCCTCAAAGAGCGTGGGGGAGTTGCTGCGCACTGGGTACTCGGCATCCGGCGCAGTCAGAATCGGGATGAAGATCGCCAGCGCCATCGTCATCCCCAGCCCCGCATGCATCAGCAGCGAAGCCAGCCTCGGGGCCTTCGGCCCGGCCAGCCGGCTGAGGCGCGCCTTGATGGCCTGGGGCAGCGGGGTGCCCAGCGCGAAATACGCCCCCATGAGCAAAGCCCCCCAAAGGTTCGGAATGTTCTTGAGCGTCATCTTGGTCAGTCGGCGGTGGCTCCAGAGCTCACCCGGCCAGTACCATTCCCAGTTGGGCCCGCGGCAGTAGGTGCCGATGAAAATGAGCACGAACCACATCAGGGTGCCGAGCATGAACACATTGACGGCAAAGGGCCGCTCCACCGGATACCAGATCGGCACCGGGCCGACCTTTCGCCAGCCCATCTTGGCCCAGTACCCCACCCCTTTAGGATTCGTGTCGACATAGGGCATGGCCATGAGGCCGATCACGATGATCGTCGGCAGCACGACCCCGGCGATCCAGGGGTCGAAGTACACCAGCAGCTCTTGCAGCCCGAGGAAATACCAGGGCGCCTTCGAGGGGTTGGGTGTCACGTTGAGGTTGGCCTGCGCCTCGAGCGGGGCTTGTAGCACGAGCGACCAGACAAACAAGATCAGCGTCACGAGCAAGGCGGCCAAAAACTCGCGCGAAACCAGGTGCGGCCACACGTCTACTTTTTCTCCGGTTTGCTTGGAGAAGCCGTCTTTGCGCACGCGCCAGAAATGCACCATGAGGAAGAACGTGAAGATAAACGGCACCGCCACGCAGTGCAGGACGTAAAAGCGGATCAGCGTGGCATCGTTGATGACCGTGCCGCCGATGAGGCCAAAGCGCGCATCATTCGCGGTCGTAATGAAGGGCAGCTTGAAGGGGCCTTCATTGCCCAGCAGCGGTGAGTTGGCTGCCATCTGCGCGCCCACGGTCACGGCCCAGAGGGCGAGCTGGTCCCACGGCAGCAAATAGCCGGTGTAGCTGAGGAACAGCGTCATGACGAGCAGGATCACGCCGACGACCCAGTTGTACTCGCGCGGCGGTTTGTAGGCCCCGGTGAGGAACACCCGCACCATGTGCAGGATGACCACCACGACCATGAGGTGTGCTGCCCATCGGTGCATATTGCGCAGAAAGCCACCCAGCGTCACGGCGAAGGTCAGATCCTTCATGTCTTGATACGCCAACAGGCTGGTGGGGCGATAGTAGAACATCAACAAGATGCCGGTGACCGTGAGCACCAGGAAGAGATAGAAGGAGAGCCCCCCTAAGCCCCAGGTGTAGCTGACCCGAATGGCCTCTTTGGACACGCGCACCGGATGCAGGTGCAGGAATACGTTGCCGAAGATGCGCTGGATGCGCGTCTTGGGCGTGTCGGTGAAATCGTGGCGGAAGATCGACTTCCAGAGCTTGGTCTTCTTGACCAAGGTCATGAGGGGCGGCTTGGGCAGCTGGGGCTCGGCCATGGCCTAGGCGCTCTTATAGGGGAAGAAAAACTCCCCTTGCTCGCGTGACCCTGGGCGATTTTCCAGCCGGGCCTTGTCGATGATGAGCTGTCCGTCGTCCGCCAATTGGATGGCGCAACGCCACAGCGGCTTGGGGGCAGGCCCGGCGATCACGTCACCCGCGCGATTAAAGTTGGAGCCATGGCAAGGGCACTTGAAGCGGCCTTCGGCCTCAAACCAGTTAGGGGTGCAGCCTAAGTGCGTGCAGCGGGCCCAAAAGCAGAAGAAGCCCTCTTCATTGCGCACAATCCAGGTGCGCTGCTCTTTCTTGAACTTCTCGCTGACGCCCAGCGCATAGTCTTCGGGCCGGCCGGCCTTGAACGAGAGGCCCGGCTCATAGAGGACGTTGGGGAATAAGTACCGCAGGTTCGAGAGCAGCCACCCGCCGAGGAAGAGCCAAAAAAACGCCCAACCGGATTTCAGCAGGAACTGGCGGCGGCCGAAACGCTCTTCCAGCTGGCGCCAAAAAGCCTCGCTGAACACCTCCGGGGGCGTGGCTGGCCGCGGCGCAGGCGCCGGGGCGGCAGGGTTGGTGGTAGCAGGCTCCATGAGTCGCGTGCTACTCCTTGGGTGGATGCGGGTGGTCGTGGTCATCGGCATGATGCCTCGACTTGCGGAATTCGCGGATCGCCTCGCCCAGCGACCGGCCGAGTTCAGGCAAGCGACGTCCGCCCACAATCAAGAGCACAATACCGAAGATTACCAGCAACTCGCCCCAGCCCATGGCCATGGTTGTTAGTGGCTCCTGTGGATGGCGTAGTCCGCCAACTGCCGCAAGCCGACTTCCCGTCCCTGCAGGTCCACACCCTCCAGCAGGGCGTGCGCTTCGGTGATCAGGCGCTGTGCGGCATCGCGCGCCTGCTGCAGCGTCCCGGCCGCTTGAGCCGCCTGGGCCACGCGCGCCAAAAATGCCCTGTCGGCCGCTCGTGCTTGCAGGGGCGCAAACAACTCTTCACAGGCCTTGCGGGAGAGGCGCTGCGTGAGGTAGATGATTGGCAGCGACAGGGCCCCCTTATCGAGATCCTTCAGGACGCTCTTGCCGAGGTCTTGCTCGGTGCCGGTGAGGTCGAGGCAGTCATCAATGATTTGGAACGCCATCCCGAACTTCATGCCGAAGGCCGCGAGCCGCTGAGCGGTGGCGTCCGGCAAGCCGCCGATGAGCGCCCCGCTGCGGCAGCAGCCGCCGATAAGCGAGGCGGTCTTATCCTGGATGATGGCCAAGTACTCCGCCTCGGTCAGATCCAGGCGGTACCGGGCCTCTACCTCGCGCAGCTCGCCGCGGCACAGCTCCCGGCAGACCTCAGCAAGGATTTGTACCACGGCTGGATGACCTAAGCGGGCCAGCAACGTAAACGCGGTGGAATACAAGTAGTCGCCCATCAGGACGGCGCGCTCGGTGCCCCAGCGCTCATGAAAAGCCGGCTGGGCGCGCCGCAGCGGGGCCTGGTCGATGATGTCATCATGGATCAGCGTGGCGGTATGGATCAGCTCCACGGCCGTGGCGGCATCGATGAGGCTAGCGCGCTGCGCGGCAGGGGCGCTGGCGCCGGCCAGCAACACGAGGGCGGGCCGCAACCGCTTGCCGCCTGCGCTCACGAGGTACACCACGTTACGCGCCACCGGATCGGTCAATTGATCCAGCAGCCGGCGGCTGACAGCCTCCAGGTCGGCGCGAATCGGCAGCAGCGCCTGGTCGACCTGGGCGTTGCTAAGCCCTTCAAGGGTGGGGGTCGTCATGGGTGCGCGTGCGAACTGCTTACGGCAGGTACCGAAACGTGGCGTTTGGTGGCAACGTACAGGCTGGCGAGTCCATGAGAGAGTCCCACGTATTCTACCTGAACTTTCATATTGCGCAAGCGCTCCACGAACTGCGCAGGCGTCACGAAATTCTTCACCGAGCGCGCCAGATACCAAAAAGGCCACAACCGGCCGGTCAGCAGAAAGCCGATGAGCGGGGCGACGCCAAACAGATAAGCAAAATAGCCGGCGCGCAGCAGCGGGTGAGCCGGGCGGCCGGTCTCCAGCACGATCAGCTGCCCCCCGGGGCGCAGGACGCGCAGCATCTCAAGCAGCCCGGCATCCAGATCCACCCAGTTCCGGGTGGAAAAACCCACCACCACGCGATCGAACTGCGCCTCCTCGAAGGGCAGCTGCAGCGCATCGGCTTGCACCCAGTGCACAGACGCTGCGCGGCGGGCTTCGCTGCGGCGCCGCCCGTGCGCCAGCATCTCCCAGGTAAAATCCAGCGCCACCACCAGGCCACGTCCCTGCTGCCACTGCGCGCTCTGAAACGACAGATCGCCGGTGCCGGCGCACACGTCCAGCACGCGATGCTGCGGTTGCAGGCCGGCAGCGGCCAGTGCGAAGCTGCGCCATTGCTGGTCTTGGCCGCAGCTGGCGAGGCGATTAAACACGTCATAGCGCGGCGCAATCCGGGTGAAGAGCCGCTGCACAAAGGGGCGCTTTTCTTCCGGCGTCATGAGGCCTTCCCGGCTTTGCCGTGATGCGCGAGGTAGTAGGCCAGGGTCTCCAATTCACTGGCGAGATCCACCACGCGCAGCCACACGCCGGGTGGCACCTCCAAATGCACCGGGGCGAAATTCACGATGGCTCGGACGCCGGCCTGCAGGAACTGGTTGCACACCTCCTGGGCCGCCTCCACCGGCACGGTGATCATGCCGATGTGGATCCGGGCTTTTTTCACGAGCTCCGGCAACTGCTGGGGCGAGGCCACACTCAGGCCCTGCACCAGGGTGCCGACTTTGCGAGGATCCGCATCCACCGCGACCCGAAACAGAAACCCGCGCTCCTGAAAGCCGCGGTACGCCAGCAGCGCGCTGCCGAGATTGCCGACCCCGGCCAACGCGACATGCCATTGGTGGCCGGCAATGCCCAGAATGCCGGTGAGGCGCTCGTGCAGCCGGCGGACTTCATAGCCGCGGCCGCTGGTGCCGAACTGCCCGAACGTGCTCAAATCCCGCCGGACCTGTGCATCCGTGAGGCCCAGTTGTTGCGCCAGCCGGCGCGAGGAGACAAACGGCGCGCGCGTTTTCTGCAGCCGGGTAAGCTCGCGCACATAGAGCGACAAGCGCGCCACACACCCCTCGGAGACGACGCGCGGAGCGGGCATCACACCTGCGCGACGGCGCGAAACGCGGCGGCCGCGGCGGCGGCGAATCGGCGCAATTGCCTCGGCGTGTGCGCAGGCGACACAAACAGGGCCTCGAACGGCGAGGGGGGAATGAGGACGCCCTGCTCGCGCAAGGCGTTGGCCCAGCATGCGAATCGATCGCGCCGGCTGGCCTGCGCCTCAGCGGCGTTGCGCACCGGCTGGTCGCTGAAAAAGACCGTGAACATGGAACCGACGCGGTTGATCTGAATGGGCACGCCGGCGGCCTGAGCCGCTTGCGCCAGGGCGTGCGTGAGCTGGGTGGTGCGCCGTTCGAGCTGGGCATAGGGCGGATGGCGTTGAATCCATTGCAGCGCCGTGGCCCCGGCGACCATGCTGAGCGGGTGCCCGGCAAACGTGCCGCCATGGTACACATCGCCCAGCGGGGCGAGGCGCTGCATCAAGAGCCGCGGCCCGCCGACCGCGCCGATCGGCAGCCCGCCGCCGATAATTTTCCCCAGGATGGTCAGATCCGCTTGCACGCCGAAGTGCTGCTGCGCGCCGCCGGGGGCTAGGCGAAAGCCGGTGACCACCTCATCAAAGATGAGCAGCGCCCCGCTGCGCGTGGCCAATTCCCTCAGCGCCTGAAGAAAGCCCGGCGCTGGGGGCAGGACCCCGGTATTGGCGGCGACGGGCTCTACGATGATGCAGGCCAGTTCTTTGCCTTGTTGGTCTACGGCGCGCCGGAGCGCAGCCACGTCATTGTAGGCCACGAGGGTGCGATGCGAGGCCAGCGCGGCCGGGATGCCGGCGGTGTGTCCCGCCATCAGCACATCGCTATGCCCATGGTAGCCGCCTGTGAAGCTCAGCACTCGCGTGCGCCCCGTCACCGCGCGCGCCAGGCGCACCGCCGTCATGCACGCTTCGGTGCCTGAGACGGTGAACCGCACCTGCTCAATGCCAGGCATCGCCTGCGCGATCAGCGAGGCCAAGGTGACTTCTCCCTCATGCGTTAATCCCGCCAGCACCAAGCGCGGCAGCGCCGCCTGCAGGGCGCGGGTGATCGCAGGCGGTTGATGACCCCAGAGCAAGGCCCCCCAGCCCATGATGAAATCGATATACGCCCGGCCTTCGGTCGAGGTGAGCACAGCCCCGGCGGCGCGGCGCGCCAGCACCGGATCACTGCCGACCTGTTGGTAGGCGCGCACCGGGCTGTTCACTCCGCCCACGAGCACGGCTTGGGCTTGCGCCCAGATCTGTGCCGCGGGCACGCGGCGCGATGCGGCGCTGGCGCGCGGACTCATCGCGTCCTCGCTTGCAACACTTGCGCGGCCTGCTGAGCCCAGTAGGTGATCAGCACATCGGCCCCCGCGCGCCGCAGGCAGAGCAACTGCTCCATCCAGAGGGCAGGCTCATCCACCCAGCCGCGCGCCGCGGCGGCCTTGACCATCGCATATTCGCCGCTGACGTTGAACGCCGCCACCGGCACGGCAAAGGCCTGCTTGAGGCGATAGATGATGTCGAGATACCCGAGGGCGGGTTTGACCATCAGCATGTCGGCCCCGGCCGCCAGGTCAGCCTGCGCTTCCCGCAGCGCTTCTTCGGCATTGCGCGGGTCCATCTGATAACCGCGCCGATCACCGAACTGAGGCGCTGAATTCGCGGCTTCGCGAAACGGCCCATACAAGGCCGAGGCATACTTCGCGGTATACGCCAGGATCGGGACATGGGTGTGGCCGGCGGCATCCAGGGCGTGCCGGATGGCCGCCACATTGCCATCCATCATGTCCGAGGGGGCCACGACATCGGCGCCGGCTTGCGCGTGTGAAACAGCGGTACGCGCCAGGGCGCGCAGCGTCCCCGGCAGATCCACGCGAGGGGCCTCATTCTGGCGGCGGCGGCCGTGCAGCAGGCCGCAATGGCCATGGCTGGTATAGGCGCACAGGCACACATCCGTGAGCACGAGCAGGCGCGGCAGCCGGGCTTTCAGCGCGCGCAGCGCCTGTTGCACGAGGCCCTGCGAGGCGAAGGCGCGGCTGGCCTGCGCGTCTTTGTGGGTGGCCACGCCGAAGAGCAGCACCCCGCCAAGACCGAGGCGTTGTAGTTGCTCGCACTCCTTGAGGAGTGCATCGATCGAGAGTTGGTGCTGCCCTGGCATCGAGGGGATCGGCTGGCGCAGGCGTCGGCCCGGCCGCACGAAGAGCGGCATGATCAGCTGCCGGGGTGCCAGTTGCCCCTCCTGCACCAGCTGGCGCAAGGCGGGTGTTTGTCTCAAACGGCTCGGTCGCGCAGGGGCTACTTGAGATATCGGCATAGCGCTTCTACCAGACCTTCCATCGTTGCCTGCTTGGCTTGGGCCACGACGCGCCCGCCTCGGGCGCGCACGGCCGCTGACGTAATCGGGCCGATCGATACAAAGGGCAGCCGCTTGAAGTCGCGGCGCTTACGCTTGGGCAGTGCCTGATAGAGATGTTCTGCGCTGCTGGCGGAGGTGGCTGTGACCGCATCCCAGGAAATGGCGCACGCCGCGGCCACCCGTGCCTGCAGCGCGCGCGGCATCAGGGTGCGATATACCGGCACACGGGTGACCTGCATGCCCAATCGGCGAAGGCCTTGCTCTAGGACATCGCGGCTACCAGCGGCATTGAACAGCATCGCGCGCTTGCCCTGCAGCCGCTGCCGCGGCAGGTCCTTGAGCACACCCTCTTGTTGATAGCGGCGGGGCGTGAAATCCACCTGCAGACCCAGCCGGCGCAGCGAGAGTGCCGTCTTTGGTCCAATGGCCGCCAGATGGCAGCCCTTCAGCCAGCGCACGTCTTTGCGCACCCGGCGCAGCACATCCTGCAGCCAGACGATGCCCTCGGCGCTCGTAAAGAACACCCAATCGGTTTGAGGGATCTGGGCTAAGGCCGCGCGCGTGCGGGCGGTCAACGGGACCGGGCGCAGGACCACGGTGGGCAGCGCGGTCACGTCGGCCCCGAGGGCCATGAGCTGCTCCGCCAGCTGAGACCCTTTTTCCATCGCGCGCGTGATGAGCACCCGGCGGCCAAAGAGCGGGCGCTGCTCAGCCCAGCGCACCTGAGGGCGCAGCCGCACCACATTTCCGATCACCAGGATCGCCGGCGCTTGCACGCGCGCGTGGCGGGCGGATGCCGCCATCGTGCCGAGCGTTCCGGTGAGGGTACGCTGCTGCGGCCACGTGCCGCGCTCAATGAGCGCGCAAGGGGTGGAGTCCAAGCGCCCTTCCTGCCGCAGCCGGGCGATGATGCCGGGCAGCCGCCCGACGGCCATCAAGCACACCAGCGTGCCTGGGGAGCGGGCCAGCGCGGCCCAATCGATGCTGCTGTCGCGCTTGCCCGGATCCTCATGGCCGGTAAAGAACGTGACCGACGAGGCGAGGCCGCGGTGCGTCACGGGAATCCCGGCATAGGCCGGCACCGCCACGGCGCTCGAGACCCCAGGCACTACTTCAAAAGGGATGCGCGACTGGGCGAGGGCAAGTACCTCTTCCCCGCCGCGACCGAACACAAACGGATCCCCGCCCTTGAGCCGCACTACCTGACGCCCCTGGCGAGCCAACCGCACCAACAGTCGGTTGATTCGCTGCTGGCTGGTCGAGCGCTCATCCGCAGACTTGCCCACATACACCCGACGCGCCTGCGCGTCGCAGAGTGCCAGCAGCTGCGGGCCGATTAAGTGGTCATACACCACGACCTCTGCGGTTTCCAAGAGCTGCCGTCCGCGCACGGTCAGCAGCCCAGGGTCGCCGGGGCCGGCCCC
>JAGVGS010000161.1 GCA_020057015.1 Candidatus Omnitrophota bacterium
CGGCGGATTGTTTTTGGAATCCACAGCGGCAATCAACACCGGCATGATCTGAGCCACCGTCTGCTCATCTGCCGGATCGATCAACTGTTTCACCTTCGATGCCGCCACAAATCTGGCCTCAGGACTGCCGCTGATCAATGAGCCGATGACAGCCCCTGTAGCAAGAGCGCTGATCTGTGGATTCGCATCCTTCAACAGCGCTGGCAGCGCTTGGTGGACAGCCTTCTGCTCCTCAAGGCTTTCCGGCCTGTGGCTGATCACCCGACTGAGAGCTGGCAGACGTTTGTCCACAGGCGCTTCGGTGTTTTTCGCCAGGGTTATGAGCCCCGAAAGGGGTATCACGACAGCTGCATCCGCCTCTTCGCCAGCCACGGCCTCGCGAACACCGGCGCCCATCACGCGGCCGATGAATAAGTCGGGATCCTGGTCCGATGGGCTGGGCGCCTGGGGCAAATTCGCGGCCGGCCGCAGGCCGGCGCCGCGCGCCTGGGTCGTATTTTGCTGATGGGAGATAAGATCTAGCAACGGGGCGCCCCACTTGCCTGGCAGGCTCTTCGCGAGCCGCATCGCATCATCATACTGATAGAGTGCCTCACGAGTCCGGCCAAGCTGCTGCAAGACCTCTGCGTAGCCAAGGTTTGCACGCACCTGGCGCACGGCATCAGCGAGCGGCACCTCGCCCGGTTCCGTTTTCGCGATTTCATACCGCCGGATTAACTCGTCATAGAAGTTGATAGCTGACTGTGGCAGGCCCGCAGCGGTAAGACGGTTGGCCTCAATGAGCAGCGAGTCCAATGACGACGGAGGAGCCTGCGATGCCGCGGAGATCTCATCGGGCGCTTCCAGCAGACCCGGCCCTTCTTGCGTGGCCGGCTCATCGCCGGCATGGGCGACACCCAGCGGATTCGCAGCCAGGTTCGCGGCCTCGCCCAGGGCCTGCTTGATCGGACCGCGGTTGCCCGCGCCTGAGGTCGGATTGCCGGGCACCGGGGTCAAAGTGGGAGCTGGAGTTGCCGTTGGCCGCCTTGCACTTTCCTTTTCGAGCTCGGCATTCAGTCGATTCACTACCGGCCGATAATCATCGAGTGGCGGCATAGCAGGCACTCGCTGACGCAGCAACTCATAGCGCTGTCTCGCCCAGTCACGCAACTGCTCCTGCGACACTCCTTGCGGGGATTGTGTCAAGAGACCCAAAGTGCTCTGTAATTCATCCTGCAAGAGCCGATAGGGTTCACCCGAGATCCCATCTTTCTGCATTGTCACCATGGTATTCGACAGATAGTCCAGATACAGCGACACGGCCGCACGAGTGGCCTGCCCATAGACAATCCCCGTCAAATAGCCGGAGAACTCGGTGTCAGCCTGATAGCGTGGTGTCGCTTGCACCCGGCCAAAATTAGCGTCATCGAAGCGATGCTTGAGCTCGTGTGTCGCCAAGAGCTGAAGCCATCGCTGTCGAAGCTCTTTCTCTGAGCGGCCAGCAGCACCGGGATCACGTTGAGGTAGCAGCGCCAAGTCTGCGGCTAGAACTGTTTCATCAATCAGTACATCGCGCTCGCCGGGCGCGGTGACGGCTTTAGCTACGGGCCCTAGGCCGACGCTGAATTTTTGGCCAATCAGCACATCTCCGGTGCCCAGCACTCCTACGGGAATGGTTGAGGAAATCTCGTAAAGCGCGTTCATATTTCGTTCTTTAACGAGATGATAGCCGGCGGGCCTCAGCGCGCGATTCAAGGCGGCGATATTCTCGAGGTCAAGCTGCCCTGCTCGGTACAGACTGACAAACTTCGCCATCGGATTGGCAGTCTTAGACACGCTGAAAAGCCGCCCATAGAGGGCAGCGACGGACGCATCCAGGGCGGTTCCGAATGCTTGCCGGGTGCGGTGCGATGTTTCCAACAAAGCGAAGTAGGGATCTATCACCTGCCGCATGAATTCCCGCATGCGCGTTTTCGGGTCCGCAATTTGCTCGACGCGCTTGATCTCGACCTCAATCATGCCGACCACCGCCTGCAGCATTTGATCCGGCACCCGCGCCTCAGTGTCTCGGTCCTTTGTCTGGACGGAGGCGTGTACACGACGAGCCTCATCCACCGTAATGCCGAATTGTTTGGCGATGATCGCATCCACCACAGCGGCGTTACCCATGTCAAAGACGTCTCGCTGTTCCCAAACTCGCAGAACCGCGATAGCGACTGGCATAGAGGGTGTAGCGACCTCAGCGGCGGGCGCCGGCTCCACATCGCCAGCCACCGCTTCATTGACACGCTGGTGCAGAAATGCCGCCCAGTCGTCCTGCGCGCGCAGCGTATCGAGCGTAATCGGTGCCACAGCCGGCCAACCCAATGCTTTTCGTGTAGCCGCATTCAGGCTCAGCTCAACCCATCGAGTCCTCTTCCCGTCAACAAGGGTCAGCACATTGTCAACACCCTTGGGTCGTCCCGCACTGCTCCCCTCGTGGGTGCCGCTCAAGCCCAAGCCGTGTAACATCTCATGTGAGACGACTGCAGCCATATTCACATCGTCATACGGGGTCGGAGCCTCCACGGAACGCGGTGGGAACGCGAGCTGCACTGGAGAAAGGCGAAGGTGTCCTTGTTTCAAGTAGCGCACTTGGTCTAACTCCTGACCATCTTGGTGCGCTACATGTATGGTAAAGCCGTTCCCCGGCGCC
>JAGVGS010000019.1 GCA_020057015.1 Candidatus Omnitrophota bacterium
ATCCTGCACGCCGAAGACCGCCTCGCGGATGCGCGAGCGCATGGCATCTTCGCCGAGGCCGTGGTGTTCCTTCCAGCGCTGCTTCAGATCCATAGGCAGCATCCTGTTAAGGGTGATACCATAGCTGCAGGATAGGAGGATGGGCCATGAAAGTCAAAGAGTGCGTCACGCAGCAGGTGATGACGATCGCGCCGGAGGCCACGACGAAAGAGGCGTTCGGCACGATGAAGTCTTTGGGGATCCGCCATCTGGTCGTCGTGCGCCATGGCCGCATCGTGGGCATCGTCACCGACCGCGACCTGCGACGGCCTAAGGTGGCCGACGTGTTCAAGTCGTGGGAGGAGCTCTACCGCATCAGCGATGAGTTTCACGTCGAGGACATCATGAGCAGCCCCGTGACCACGATTGCCGAGGGGGCTGACATTAAGCAGGCCGCTCAAATCTTGGTGGAAAAACGCATTGGCGCCTTACCCGTCACGGATGCGGCCGGCACGCTCACCGGCATCATCACCGACCTGGACTTGCTGCGCGCGCTGATTGCCGGCTAAAAAAACGCCCCCGGGTCTGCTCCTGCCGCGATCCTATGCAGACCCAGGGGTCTTCCCCTTCGCCAGGGCCATGCGCTCCTCCTTCCCCTGGTTGATTCCGGAAGCACGTGCCAGGGCGACATTCTGTTTCGCGCGCCTGCCGCTTCCTTCCTCCAACTAGAAGTTTACGCGACGCGGCCCCGTCTGTGTATGACCTGCGTCAGGGTGCTCACACTAGAGCCGGCGCCAGTGCGCTTGGGACAGGTGGCCATTGGCCGCGCGCTGCAGGACGATCACCTCGGCTTTCAGCCAATCCTCCACATCATGCCCGTCTTCGCGGCCCCGCAGCTCGTAGAACTCGTAGGCCAGCTGGGCCACTGCTGCGCCATGGACCGCCTCCGTCCTGGCCGGCGCCTCGGTCCCCGCCTTCGCGCGCCCCATTTTCCGCACCATCGCCATGAGCCCCTCCTGTGTGGCACCTACCGCGCGGCAGCAATTGCTTCTACGATCTCTGCCATTTGTCGCTCGACCTGATGGGGGCCGGAAGAGCCCCACTGGCGGCGCGCGGCCAGAGCGATGTCCTTTAGGGATAACACGCCCACCAACCGCTCGCGATCTACCACCGCCAGGCGATGTACGGCCGCCTGCTCCATCAGTTGCGCCGCTTCCTCCAAATCTGCTTGCGAGCCCACCGCCACCACCGGGCTGGTCATGCAGCCCTCGACTGTGAGCGCGCCCGCCGGCTGATTGAGACGCACAAGGTAGAGCAGCAAGTCCCGGTCGGTGACCACCCCCACCACCCGCTGCTCGCGATCCACCACCGGAACGAAGCCGCACTGCCGCCGGCGCATGATCTCGCCTGCCACGGCACAGCTCTCGGTGGCCAGGCAGCTTTCTGGGTCCTTCGTCATGAGCTCTTGGATGATCATCAGCGCCTCCTCGCGCGACCCTTACGCCGCGCTGCGCTTCATCGGGGCCCCGGAACTGTGGCGCCGGCTCAACCCTGACCTCAAGCGCCGCGCTTGCGATTGCATCTTGCGTCGCCATTCCGTCCCTGGCTGCTGCACGCCGCCCCCTCTGCGTGCCCGTCCTGGGGCCGCCACCGCAACGGCGGCGCCCCGGCGGCGGACCTTCCGGCTCTCGCATGCCTGGGGGCTGGGGAGGTGGCCCATCCGATTATCCTCCCCACGCTTCCGGCACCGGCTTGATGATCGTCTCGAGATCATGCCGGATCAGCCGCACCAACCCCTCCCGCGCCAGGGCTCCCACGGCCATCATCACCATCGGCATGGGCCAACTCGACTCGCGGATCAGGCGCCGGATAGGCGTGCTGCCGTGCTCCTCCACATAGGTCAACAGCTCGCCTTCAATGACGCCCAAGGAGGTCATCAACGAGACATCGCTCATGGCCAGGCCCTCCCACGTTGGTCACGCCTCAAGGCATGCCGTGATGCCCTTACTGTACACGGGCGCACCCCGGCCTGCTATGAGTCCGGTCATATTCCGAAAAAACACGGCTTACTTGCGCAAGCGCTCGGGCGTGACTTCATTGCCGCAGGGCTTGCCCGCGGCAAAGGCGGTGACGTTGGCGAGCGTGGTCTCGGCGATGCTGGTGAGGGCATTGCGGGTGAAGAACGCTTGGTGCCCGGTGATGATCACATTGGGAAACGTGAGCAGCCGGGCGAAGACGTCATCCTGAATCACTTGACTGGAGAGGTCCTCGAAGAAGAGGTCCGACTCTTCTTCGTACACGTCCAGCCCGAGGTAGCCGATCTTCCCGGACTTGAGGCCCGCCACCACCGCCCGGGTATCGACCACCGCCCCGCGGCTGGTGTTGATGAGCATCACCCCGGTCTTCATCTGGGCAACCGCCTCCTTGTTGATGAGGTGATGCGTCTGGGGGGTCAGTGGACAATGCAAGCTGAGAATATCCGACTGCTGGAACAGGCTGGGTAGGTCGACGTACTGGACGCCCAGGGCCTGCGTAGCCGGGTGGGGTTTCACGTCATACGCCAGCAGGCGGCAGCCAAAGCCCTGCATAATTTTCGCAAAGATCATGCCGATCTGGCCGGTCCCGATGATGCCCACCGTCAGGCCGTGGAGATCAAACCCCAGCAGCCCATCGAGCGAAAAATTTCCCTCGTGCACGCGCGCGTGCGCCCGGTGAATCTTGCGATTCAGGGCCAGGATCATGCCCACCGCGTGCTCGGCGACCGCGTACGGCGAATAGGCCGGCACCCGGACGACCGTGAGGCCCAACGCCTGGGCCGCGGCCACATCCACGTTGTTGAAGCCCGCGCAGCGCAGGGCGATCAAGCGCGTCCCCTGCGCGGCCAGCAGCTTCAGCACCCGCTCGCTGGCCTCGTCATGCACAAACAGGCAGACCGCCTCATAGCCCGCGGCCAGCGGGGCGGTCTCCGGCGTGAGGTGCGGCTCGAAGAACTTCAACGTGTGCGCCTGCGCCGCATTGGCCGCGGCGAGGAACTGCCGATCATAGGGCTTGGTGCTGAAGACAGCGACGCGCATGGGGGCAAGCGCTTAGGAGCCCCGGAGCGCTTGCAGCCGCTGCGGGTGGAGGATCGTGGTAGAGCCCCGGGTGGATTTGATGATGCCCTGCTTCTTGAGGTGGCTCAGGATGCGGATGGTCGTCTCCACCGTCGTGTTGGCCATTTCCGCCAGCTCATGCTTGGTCAGCGGAATGGTGGGCCCGAACTTTTTCGCGAGCGTCACCAGCGTCGTGGCCAGGCGTCGCTCCACCGACTCATACACGGCGCACCCGCGGTCTTCCACGTCGCGCAGCCGGTCGCAAAACAGGCACAAGGAGTCCTGCAAAAACTGCGGGTTTTGCTGCAGCAGCGCATGAAACGTGGCCGTGGGAATGCGCACCACCACCGAGTCCACCGCCGCCACCGCATCGACCGGATAGGGTTGCTGGTCGAGTGCCGGCAGGCAACAGAACGGCTCGCCGGTCGTCATGACGCACGTGGTCGAGGCCTGACCGCCATCCAGGAATTTCATCAGGTGCACGCGCCCGCTCTTGACGATGCACACGCTCTCCGAGGGCTGGCCCTGGCGGAAGATCGTCTCGCCTTTGGCGTAGCGCTGCTCGCGCGAGGCACTGCTCAGCCGCTGGCGTTGGGCCGGGCTTAGCCGCTTGAAGAGGGCGACAGAATCCAGGAAGGTGGCCGGCATGCTAGGGCTAGCTTACGCCCTGCGTTGCCCCAGCGTCAAGCAAGCCGGTCAGGCGGTAGTGTCTTATTCTGGCGGGTCCTGCCACTGGACAGCCCCTCCCCTCGCGGCGGGGGTTTCGTTATTCACCCTGGCCTCTTGCCCCCCATCCCCCTTCCGCCTCGGGGCGGGGCGGCCCCGTCCAGC
>JAGVGS010000012.1 GCA_020057015.1 Candidatus Omnitrophota bacterium
AGCGCGCGCGCGCGCGGCTGATCGGTGAGGGCTGTGTGCAGCGCTGCGCCCAATGCGGCCGGCTCTGGGGCCGCCAAAAACGCGGTCTGCGCGCTGAGCGTCTGCGTATGCGTGGACAAGTCGGTCGCCACCACCGGCTTGCCGGATTTCAGATACGCGTAAATTTTCAGCGGGGTATTCGTCCCGGTGATGCGCGGCGAGACCAGCACGTCGGCCATCGCGAGGTACGCGCTCACGGCCTGCGGCGGCACCGTGCCCACAAACCGGATCGCTGCGGCCACCCCGTGCGCCTGCGCCCAGGCGCGCTTGAGCTCGATCTCGCGCGTGCCGCCTCCGACGATCATGAGGCGCGCGGCCGGCAAACTGCGTACCACGTGCGCAAAGCTCTCCAGCAGCAGCTCGACGCCCTGATACGGCTCAAAATTGCCGGTGTAGACAATCAGCGGGGCGCCGGTCACATCATGCTCGGCGCGCAGCGCAGCCAGCGCCTGCGGCGTGTGCGGCTGATCCAAGGTGGCGGCGTTCTCAATCGTCACCAGCGGCTTCACCGGATCGATCGCGCGCACCTGATCGGTGAGCGCCTGGCAGATGGTGATGAGCACCTGGCTGCGGCGGATCGCCCAGCGCTCCATCCGATCGGCCACGCGGGAGAGCGGCCGCGCGTACCACTTGCGCCAATTGCGCAATTGCTGCGGCAGGCTCGAGTGCATGTCATACACATGCGGCAGCCTGAACCAGCGCGCGTAGAGCGCGGCCGCGAAAACCATCTCCTCATGCGAATGAATCGCGGCATAGCGCCGGCGCAGCAAGCAGCCCAGGGCCGCCACGACCATGAAGGCATCCAGCAGCAGCTTCGGGAACGAGGGCCCGATCGCAATGCGCCGCAGCCCCCAGGGCCGCCAGACCCGCAACACCCGCACGCCCAGGATCTCGATGGGCGTCCCCAGCGGGTACGTGAGCAAATCGACCTCGTAGCCCAGGGCCGAGAGGGCCCGCAGCCGGTGGAACACGCTCATCGGGGTGCCGCGCGGCTGCAGCACCGGCTCCGGGGCCAGCATCAAAATCCGCGGCGCAGCACTCATGGTCCTGGCGCCCCAGCGCGGTTCTGTCCTCGCGTCACCCATCCCCCCGTGGGCGTCATCGTCTCAACGCCTTCGTCTCCCCTGCCGCTGCGGGCAGAATCGCGCTGCGGCGCCATCGCGCCATGTCGCTTGAACAAGGCTCCCGTGTCTTGAAGCTCTTTCTCCACGCGGACGCGGTCCCAGCCCAGCTCGCCGGCCATCACTTCGGCGCACGGCCGCAGGATCGCCGCCCCCGGGTGCCCGGCGGCCCCCAGTCCCAAACGCCGAAAGATGACATCGCTCAAGGTCTGGGCCATTTCCGCGCGCACCGCATAGGCCGCCTCGGCCTTGAGCACCGGGCCGCCCAGCTCCAGCGGCTGGCCCCAGGCGAGATTCTCGCGCACTAAGCGCAGCACTTCGCCGTAGGCGCTACCATAGGTTTCAATCAAGCGGCGCAGCACTGGCTCGGACAAATCCCATAGCGGGTCGCGCAGCGCTTCCTGCAGCAGGGCCTCCACAGACCCTAAGCGCGCACCGTGCAGCCGGGTGACGCGACTGCGCCCCCGCGGCCCACCCTGCCCCAGCTGTGCGCACACCCTATCCACGGCCCGCTCGGCCACATCGCGCGCCGTGGTGAACTTGACGCCGATGACGGATAGCAGGCCCGGCGTGCCCTCAGCGGTGTGGTCGATGAGCCGGTAATGAGGTTCCAATTGACGCGGGTGCCGTGCGTCGGCGGGCAAGAGCCCGAGGTGCACGAAGCGCACATCCGCGCGCGCGAGGCGCGCTGCAGGGTACGCGGCATTGATTTCCTTCAGGAAGGCGGCGATCTCTTCTTCGCTCACCGAACACGCCTCCGGCGCACCGGTATAGGGCACATAAGCAGTGCCGATCAGCGAAGCGTCCTGCCAGGGCGTGACAAAAATGAATCCTGGCACCAAGCTTGGCGCCGTGCGGTTGCGCAATCCAAACGCCACGCGCTGAGGGCCACCCAGCGGGCGCGTCACCAGATTGAGCGCTTTCAGCCACCGCGTAGGTCGGGCTGGGGAGCGGCCGGTTTGCGCAGCCATCACGCGATCGACCCAGGCCCCTGCCGTGTTGAGCACCAGGCGGGCGCGCACCGTCAGCCGCCGGCCGGTCCACACATCCTCCACCTCGACACCGGCCAGCCGCCCGCCCTCGCGCCGCCCCTCGACCGCATGCACATAATTCGCCACTACCGCCCCGGCCTGGGCTGCGGAATGCACGAACGCCAGCGTCAGCCGCTCGGAATTCTGTACTTGTCCGTCGTACCAGAGGGCGGCCCCGGTGACGCCCTCGCGCGGGACGTCCGGCAGCAGGGCCGCGTAGGCCGACGCACTCAGCACGCGGCTGGCCGGTACATGCTGGCTCTTCTCGGCCAGGCCGTGGTTGCGATCCGCGCTGATGGCATCGTTGACGTGCAGCGCGGCACGCAGCGCTAGGGGGCTGTGCTTACCTGCGCCAAAAGCCGGCAGTGTGAAAGGCAGCGGCCGCACCAAATGAGGGGCGATACGCAGCAGCGTGCGCCGCTCGCGGATGGATTCGCGCATGCGCGGCAGATCCAGGGTCTGCAGGTAGCGCAGTCCGCCATGAATGGTTTTCTGGGAATTAGCCGAGGTCGCTCCGCCGAAATCACGCGCCTCGATCAGCGCGACCGACAGCCCGCGCAGCGTGGCTTCCCACGCGGCACAGGCTCCGTAGATCCCGCCGCCGATGACGACGAGATCGAAGGAGGTCCGCGTTAAGGCGTCGAGGTCACGCTGCATGTGGCAAGCGCCGGGTTAGAGCGGCCACTGCGCTTTCAAGGCAGGCAGAAAAATGGCGGTGCCCAAGATCGCCGCCCCCATGGAGATGACGAGGACCGCGGCAGCCGCCATATCTTTGAGATGCTTCACCGAGGGGTCGAAGGTGGACCCGACGTGCAGGTCGAGCGTGGATTCGATCACGGTATTGACGAGCTCGGCAAAGAGCACCAGGGCGACCAGGGCGGCCACCAGCGCGATCTGGTACGCCGGCAATCGCAGCCCGCAGGCCGCACACAGCGCCGCCGTGCCCAGCGCCGCCTGGATTTGGAGATTGCGCTGCGTGCTCAGCGCGTAGCGCAGGCCATCCCACGCGAACT
>JAGVGS010000047.1 GCA_020057015.1 Candidatus Omnitrophota bacterium
GCGAGCGCGGCCAGCGCGCCGGCCGCGTCGGGCGCAAGCAGCGCTGGCAGCAGGCCCAGCAGCAGGTGCAGGCCACCGAGCAGGAGTTTGCCCGATGGGACGCGCAGTTTCAAGCTGCCGAAGCGGATTGGCAAAGCCTGCTCGGGGCGCATGAGTCGGCCAAGAGCGAACTGACGCACGTGAGCCCCTTGCTGCAGAAGCTGGAAGTGCAGCTGCAGCAGTTGACCCATGAGGTGGCGCGGCTGGATGCCGAGAGCCAAGCGCGCGAGCAGGAGAGCGTGGAGCTTGCAGAGCAGTGCGAGCGGGTGCGGCATGAGATCGACCTGGCCCACCACACCGCGGCGACGAGCGAACAGCAGCAGGGCGCCTTCGAGCACAGCCTCGAGCAGGCCCAGCAGCAGCGCGAAGAGGCCCAGCAGCGCAAGCAAGCCCTGCTGTTGGCGGCGGCTCAGGTGGAGGCGACCGCGCAGTCACTGACCGAGCGGCTGCAGTCGCTCGAGGCGCGCCGACGCGAGCTGGAGACCGACCGCACCAATCTCGGGGGGCAGCGAGAGGCGCGCCAAAAGCAGCAGCAAGAATCTCGGTTGCGCATTGGCCAGCTGACCCATGAGGTGGCCGAGCATCAGCAAGTCCACCAAGCGCGTCAGGCCGAGCGCGGCCAGCTCGAGCGCGACGTGGAGCAAGCCCACCAGGCGCTTGCCCAAGAGGAGGCTCGGCGCGACCAAGTGCTGCCACAGGTGCTGGCTGCCGAGCAGCAGCTGCATCAGGTGGGGCGCCAGCTGCAAGAGCAGAGCCAGCAGCTCGCCGAGCGCACCTATCGCCGGGCTCATGTGCTCGAGCGGCTGCGTGAGCTCTACCAGATCGATGAGGCCGCCGTGCGCACCGAGCTGGCGGCTAACCCGCCGGCGCTGGCCGATGAGCAGCGCGCCCAGATGGCTGAGCAGGTGCAGAAGCTGCGGGGTAAGCTCGAAGGGATCGGGCCGGTGAGTCTCGGCTCGGTCGAGGAATACGACGAACTAAAGCGCCGCTGGGAGTTCCTGCAGACCCAGCAGCAGGACCTCATCCAGGCGCGCGATGACCTCAAAGCCTCGATCGCCCAAATCAACCGCGCCGCGCGGGTCCAGTTTCGTGAAACGTTCGATCGGATCAAGCAGGAGTTCCAGCATTACTATGCGCGCCTGTTTGACGGCGGCGAGGCGACCCTCATCTTGATGGATGAAGAGAACGTGCTGGAATCCGGCATCGACATCGTGGCCCGCCCGCCAGGCAAGCGCATGCAGAGCATCACGCTGCTCTCGGGTGGTGAGCGCGCCCTGACGGCCGTGGCCTTGCTGTTTGCGCTCTTTAAGGTGCGGCCCTCGCCGTTTTGCATCCTGGATGAGATCGACGCGCCGCTAGATGAGGCCAACGTGGACCGCTTTACCCGGGTGCTGGAAGAATTCTTGGCCCTCTCGCAGTTCATCCTTATCACGCACAACAAGAAGACGATCACCAAGGCCGATATCCTCTATGGGGTGACCATGGAGGAGCCCGGCATCTCCAAGATCCTCTCAGCCAAGCTGGCCCCCCCCCGCGCTACGGCCGTCGCGGCGGCATAGTCCTGCCGGCGGTTAGCGGCATGGAAGGCAGACACTCATCAGCGCTTGAACGGCCAGCCACATTCTGTTTCCCGGCTTGGAAACGGCGCACGCTCAGCTTCCTCATGGCCGTCATCGCTTGTGGAGCCTTGCTCGTGTTGAGGCATCTTGGCCCGCAGGCGGGCTTTGATTTTGCCAACTCATTTTTGCTGATGTTGGCCGGGATCATCCTGTTGGTTGTACTGGCATTAGACCGCCTGGCCTTAGATGTGCAGGCGGTGATTACCGTCAGTCATAGGGAAATTCATTTTGAGCCCGGAGGCTTCTTTCTTCGGCGGATCCTGCCTGCGGGCAGCCTCTATACTGCCAAGAGATTCCGATGGGATGAGTGGGACGTTCGGTGGCGCGAAGAGGATGCCGCGGTGCTGGGGAGTGAGGGCCGTTATCCCGTAGGACTCGTTGAAGCGCAGCCATGCCAAGCGGCAGGGCGTGTTCAAGCCTTCCGAGTTCACCTGGCGATGCCCAGCATCGCTCATCTCCGGGAACTGATCGTGAGCCAGGCCTTGGAGAAGTTGGTCCAGACTTCGCCGGTTCCGGCTCCTGTCTCAAGCAAGGGGCCTCCAGAAACGCGAGCTGCGGCAGGGCCCGCAGGTTTCCTCATTGGACTCACGATTGCTATTTGGTGTGCGGTCCTTGTCGCCGTGGTGCCGATGTGCGCGGAGGTGTTTAGGCGCTATGGACTTTCGGTGAAAGGCGCGACAAAACAATTGATCGATTTATCCGCTTTGTGTCGGGGGCACCTCTTCCTCTGCGTCTTAATTTGCTGTGTCGTGGGCTATTTTCTGACTCAGTTGAGCCGGCCGCTCTGGACCAGGGACTTCAAGAAATTTCGGATACAGCTCATTGCGGCGAATTTCGTGTTGTTCATTGCGTTCTTGAACGTCATGATATTCCCCCTAGCCTTCGCGCCTCTTCCCTAAGTGCTCGGTAGTGTCTTATTCTGGCGGGTCCTGCCGCTGGACAGCCCCTCCCCTCGCGGCGGGGGTTTCGTTATTCACCCTGGCCTCTTGCCCCCCATCCCCCTTCCGCCTCGGGGCGGGGCGGCCCCGTCCAGC
>JAGVGS010000060.1 GCA_020057015.1 Candidatus Omnitrophota bacterium
ACGACGCTCTTCCGATCTGGCCAGCTCATGCCGCTTGGCTGCCGCAGTCTCCAACGTGCCGTGCGCCGCGTTCGCGCGCTCCGCGGCCTCATCGTGCTGCGCCTTGAGCGCCGCACGCTCTTGCTGGCCCGCCCCTAAGCGCCGGCCCAACTCTTCGCGCGAGGTGTGGCGCAGCGATTGCTGCTCGCTTAAGCGCGCCCCCTGACTCTCCAGCCCTTGCAGGCGCGCGCTCAGCCGCTCCACGGTTTGCTGCGAGTGCGCCGCGGCACTCGTCGCTTGCGCGACTTGTTGCTTGACCGACTCGACAGACTGCAGGGCCTCTTGCCACGTCGCGTCCACCGCCGCCAGCGACTCCTTGCCGGTGGCCAACTGGGCCAGGATCGCCTCGGCGCGCCGGCGCATGTCTTCTTCGCTGTGCACTGCGGCGCTCATCTGCTCGGCGCACTGGCTCAAGCGGCCTTGCAAGGCGGCTTGCTCGAGCTCCAGCTGCTGCACTTGAGCGTTAAGCTCCTCGATCCAGCCGGCTTTGAGCTGGCGCTGGCTTTCATGATGGCGGATCTCGCTCGTGCCGGTAAGCACCTGGGCCTGCAGCGCCTGCACCTGCCCTTGCATCGCGGTCACCGAAGCGTTGCACGTCTCCAGCGACTGCATCTGCGCTTGCTTGCGCTGCTCGAGCTCATCGCGCTGCTGCTGCAAGGCCTGCACCTGCGCTTCGAGCTGCTGCTGGCGGCTCTCGCCGGTGCCCAGCTCATCGACCGCCAGGCGCATTTCCACCTGCTTGACGTCATCCCACTGCGACTGGTATTGCCGCGCCTTCGTAGCTTGCCGCTCCAAAGCATTCACCTGCCGGCGCACTTCGCCCACGATGTCGGCGATGCGCACAAGATTCTCTTCGACCTCATCCAGCCGCCGGGTAGTCTCGGCCTTCTTCTGCAGGTACTTGGCCACCCCGCTGGCTTCCTCGAACACGACCCGGCGCTCCTCAGGCTTCGAGGAGAGGATCATGTCGATATGGCCTTGCTCAATAATGGCATAGGTGCCGCCGCCCAGGCCTGTGCCGAGAAACAGCTCTTGGATATCGCGCAGGCGGCAGGGGCTTTGGTTGATGAAGTATTCGCTCTCGCCCGAGCGGTACACGCGGCGGGTGATGGTGACTTCGCTGAAGGCGATGGGCAGGAGGCCTTGCTCGTTGGCGATGGTGAGGCTCACCTCGCCCATGGACAAGGGCGCGACGCGGTCGGTGCCGTTGAAGATCACATCTTCGAGGCGCGGGGCGCGCACCTCGCGGGGGTTGTGCTCGCCCAGCACCCAACGGATCGCGTCGACAATATTACTCTTCCCGCTGCCGTTGGGCCCGACGATGGCCGTGACCCCGGGCTCAAAATGGATAGTCGTCTTATGGGCGAAGGACTTGAACCCGAAGACGTCGAGCCGCTTGACGCGCATTTACCCGACGATGTCCTCCGCGCCGTCGACGCCGATCGTGTTGCCGGTGACCCAGCCCACGGCCGGGTCGGACAAGGCCGCGATGACCTTGGCGACTTCCTCAGGGGTCGTGAGCCGGCGATAGGGATTGCGCGTCTTGGCGAACTCGATCATCTGCTCGCTGCCTGGGATCTTGCGCAGCGCCGGCGTATCGGTCACGCCCGCGCGGATGGCATTGGCCGAGGCCTCATACGGGGCCAGCTCCATCGCCAGCTGCCGGATGTGCGACTCCAGCGCCGCCTTGGCTGCGGACACCGCGCCGTAATGGGGCCACACGCGCGTGCCGCCGGAGCTGGTCATCGCGTAGATGCGCGAGCCTTTGCCGATCAGCTTGCGCCCGACGAGATCCTGCGTCCAGTAGACCAGGCTGTTGGCCATGACATCGATGGTCATCTCCATCTGGTCTTTCGTGAGTTGCTCCTTGGGATCGGGCGTGAAGTACGGCTTCAGCGTGCCGAAGGCGAGCGAATGCATCAGCACCGTGATCGGCGCCCCGCCTAATTGGGGGCTCACCTGGTCGAGCACTTCCTGGCGGTTCTGGGCATCCGCGGCATTGACGTTGAAATAGAGTGCTTGCCCGCCGTGGGCCTGCAAGGATTTTACCAGCGCCTCGACCCCGGCCATGGCCCCACGGCGATCCAAGTGGACCCCGATGATGTGCATCCCCTGGCGCGACAGCTCCAGGGCAGTCGCTGCCCCGAACCCGCTCGACGCCCCCAGGATTAGTGCCCACTTGCCTTTTAGATTGCTCATACGCTCCTCCGATTGGGATGCAAAGGTCAGCTTATGGCGCCGCCGGGGCGTTCTCGGCGGCCATGCGAAACCGCACTTCCGTGGCCGTGCTGCCCTCCGGAAATGAGGGAAACGGCTGGGAATTTTTGAACGCCACGCGCGCCGCTTCCACAAACGCGTCGCCTTGACGGCTCGTAATATCAGCGGGCCCCACCACCTGGCCTTCGTGGTCGAGCACGAAGGACACCACCACCGCCCCGGCCCCTAAGCCCGCGCGCTGGAATTGTTGACCCAGCTGCTGCTGCAGGCGCTTGCGCACCTCGGCTTGGTAGCCGGCCGGCACCGGCCCGCCGGGCCCGACCTCCAGGGCCACCGCAGGGGTCTCGTCCGCCGGCTCGACCCATTCCGAGCCATCGGGCAGGATGATGCGCGGCGTGAGGAACACAACCAGCTCGGTCTTGCTGTCGTTTTTGACGTCGCTACGGAACATCCTGCCTACCACCGGCAGGCTGCCCAGCAGCGGCACCTGGTTGACTTCATGGCTCTCCCCGCGCGAGATCAGCCCGCCGATCACCACGGTTGTGCCGCTTTTCACCAGCACGTTGGTCTCGGCTTCGGTCGAGGTGACAATGGGAATGCGGTTGGTCTGGAACGTCTCCACCGTCGAGGTGCTCACTTCGGGCCGGATCTTCATCTGGATATTGCCGTCGCGTTTCACGTTCGGGGTGACAAACAGCTTGGTGCCTACGTCCACGAACTGGATCTCGGGCGAGGAAACCGTGGACCCGGTGGCCGGCACCGTGGTCGTCACGGTCACCACCGCTTCTTTCGTGCCCACGAGGATCTTGGCTTCCTGGTTGTTGGCCACCATGATGCGCGGATTCGAGAGCGTCTCGGTATGGGTCACTTCCTTGAGCGCGTCGATCACGATCTGCGTGAAGTCATCCTTGGTCGTGAAGATGCGCACCCCCGCTCCGGTGGCCGTGCCGCCGACGACATCGCCGAGCGCCCGGAAGTTGGTGCGCGTCGTCAGATCGCCGCCGAAGATCTGCGTCCAATCGATCCCGAGGCTGAGATCATCCGTGAGATCGACCTTGATGATCCGCGCATCGATCAGCACCTGCCCATCCGGCTGGTCGATCGCCTTGATAATGGTGTCGGTGCGCGCGAGCACCTCGCGCAAGTCGGTAATCATGGCCTTGTTGGTGCGCGCGTCAAAGGTAAAGGTGCCGATCGGCGAAAGGATCTCCTGCAGCTTCTCCTTGAGCTTCTCGGCTTCGGTGTAATTGAGGCTGTAAATGCGCGTCTCCGTGGGCCGATCGAGCTCTTTGATGATCACCTGCATCTCCTGCAGGCGCGTGGGCACGTCGCTCAAGATCAGGGTGTTCGTCGTCTCATCGGCCACCACCCGCCCCACCGAGGACTTCACCTGGTTGAGCACGGTGGCCACTTGCACGACTTTCACGTACTGCAGCGCCACCAGCGCATTCTCGGTGCGCGCCTGAAACTTTTCCCCGTAGATCAGCTCGTAGTCGCGGGCCATCATCACGGTGATGATGGTGCCGTGCCGCTCGTAGGCCAGGTCATTAGCACCGATGATGAGCTCAAAGGCGTCCCACACATCGACATCGTTCACGAAGATCGTCACCCGGCCGCTCACGTTGCGCCCGGCGATAAAATTCAGCCCGCTCTTCTGCGAGAAGAGCTTCAGCACATCCAGAATGTCGACGCCCTTCAGATCCAGCGAAATGCGCTGGCCGATGCGCGCCGGCACCGGCTCCGGCGCCGCGGTCGGGGCGGCCTGCCCAGAGGCCATCAGCCCTCCGGCGGCCAGCACGACCCCCAGCACCCACGCCCTTGGGCGCTTGATCATAACGTCAACTCAATGCGCTCGCCGTCCAAATCCAGGATCACGCGCTTCTGCGCCTCGGAGACTTCTTCCACCACCGCGCCATCGGCCACGCTCTGCCCGGGCGTCACGAAGTAGGTCTTCTTGCTTACGGTGTCTTCGATGATCGCTTGCGCCGGATCGCCCCCCATGATGCCGTTCAGCGACAATCGAACGGCGAGCTCCTTGGCTGCGGCACTGGCCGCCCGCGCGGCCGGCCGGGGCGACCCCTCCGAGGCGCTGGCCTGCGCCACAGGGGCGACGAATAGAGAGCGCGTTGCGCTGGCTGCCAACGAGGGCAGCTCCATGGGCGGAGCCGCAGGCGCCTCCACGCTGGTCAACGTCACCGGCAGCTGCAGGGCGGCTGTGGCAGGGCTCGTGGCCGGCTGCAGCACTTGCCAGATCAGCCATCCGGCCTCGGCCGCCAGCAGCACCGCCAACACCGCGACCAATGCCTGTAGCCACGGCCATTGAGCGCTCCGCGGTACTTGGCGCACAAACCCGATCGAGGGCGCCGGCCCGGCCGGGGCGACGCTGGCCACGGCCACGGCGGGCCGGAGGCTTTTTTCCCGGATCAGGCGCAGCAACTTTTCTTCAGGCGGCGGCTTCGGCGAGCCATCGGGACTCATGATGGACCAGGTCTCCAATCAGCGTGTCATCGACTATGTGCCGATCGTGCATCACCAGGGTTTCGAGCGCATTGTGGCACAAGAGCGCAATCTGCCGGGGGTAGCCTTGGGTGAAGCGATGAATGGCGCGCACCGCCTCGGAAGTAAACAGCGGCTGCTCGCTGGCATAGCCGGCCGAGCGCAGGCGGAATCGGATCATCTCGGCGGTTTCCTCTTCGCTCAAGGGATTGATGATATACTTCAGGGCCGCGCGATCGATGAAGTTCTTGATGCGCCGCACGCGATTGAGCAACTCCATCTGGGCCAGGATCACCACCTGTAGCAGCTTGAACTCATTGGTCTCATAGTTCAGCAGCACCCGCAGGTGCTCAAGCATGTCGAGCGAGAGCTTTTGCCCCTCGTCCACCATGAGCACGGTCGTGCGCCCCTCGGTCACGCCGGTCTGAAAGAGGTGGTGCTCGATGGCTTCGCGGCAATCGAGCGACGACTTAAACGACGCGCGCAGCCCGAAGGCACGGCACAGGTGCAGCAGGAACTGATGCTCCGATTCGAAGGACGGGTCGGCGATCATGTGAAAGCTGAACCCGTCCTCCGGCGGCACGTTGGTGATCAGCGTACGCGCCAGCGTGGTCTTGCCCGTGCCCACGTCGCCCAAGATGAGACACAGGCCCCGGCGCAGGCGCACCGCGATTTCCAGGCGCGTGAGGGCTTGCAGGTGGGCGCTGGAGCGGAAGAAAAACGCCGGATCCGGGCTCGTGGAAAACGGCTCGCTGATCAAGCCCAGCGCCGTGAAATAACTCATGCCGCGAGCAGCTGCTTGATGGCGGCCAGGCTCTTGTGCTCGCGGCGCCACTGCCGGATGGTGGTCAGCTGCTGCAGCGTGGCCTCATCAAAAAAACGAAAGCGGGTCTCTGGGCTGCGCCCGGCTTCGCGCAGCAGCCCGAGCTTGAGGTAATACTTGAGGGTGTGCACGGAATGGCCGCTGAGGCGAGATAAGTCTTTGAGCAAGTAAAGAGTTGCGGCCGCGGCCATCATTACTCTCTACGTAGAGAGTGACTTCATCATAACAAAGCGCTTGCTGCTGTCAAGCCGCACTTACGAGGCCGGCAGGGTGATGTGCTGGATCACCACGTTGGCCCGCAGCACATCGGTGCGGGTCGGCACCGTGGAAATACGCAGCCGCTCGATCGTAAACAGCCGGGGCAGCCGAAAAAACCCATCGAGAAAGCTCAGTAAATTGTCTTGCGCCCCTTCCAGATCCAGCTCCAGCTCATAGCGCCGGGTATCCTTTTCCCCTTTCATGGGACGGGGTTTCAAATTGAGCAGCACGCTGGCCTCGCGCGAGAGCTGCTCCAGCTCGGTGAGCAAGCCGGCTTCGCTGCCCGCGGCCCGGGCGGATTCCAAGAAGGGCCGCACCCGCTCGTGCTGCACTTCCACTTCAGGGGCTTGCGCGAACAAGCGCTCGAAGGCCTGCCGGCGCTCCAGGTGCGTCTCCAGGCTCAGCTGCTGCGCTGTCAGGCGATCCCATTGAGGCTGCAGCAGCCCGGAGACCAGGCCCCAACAGCCGATCAGCCCGGCGGCAATCAAGGCCAGGCGAAATTCCGCCGGCCGCATCTTCCAGACCTGCTTCATCCTGCTGCGGCCTGGCGCACGACCGCCTCAAAATCCACGTGCTCGCCGGCGACTTCTACGCGCGTCGTGGAGAACTTGAGCTCCACGCCGCCGATGCCGGCCACCTGCTCCAGGCGCCCGAGGTAGTCCAGCACTGCCTGCGTAGAGGGGGCTCGGCCGCGCAGTACCAGCTCGCGGCGAAGGCGCTCAAAGGCCAATCCTTCCAGCGTGATGCTCTCCGGGGTTTGCTGCAGCACGGTGGCCAGCAAGGCCACCACCTGCTCGCGCTCGCGCAGCAAGCCGCCCACGGTCTGCGCCGCGCGCTGCTTCTGCTGCAGCTGGCGCGCCGTGGGGGCAGCTTGCGCCGTCACCTGCTCTAATTGCTGAATCGTTTGCTGCTGGCGCGCCACTTGCAGGCTCAGCGCCGCGGCCCCCAGGCCCAGCACCATGAGCACGAGCACCCCCACCAGCACCAGCTGCTGCACCTGGCGGCGATGCACCGCCTGCCCTTGCACTTCAGCGGGGCTCAAGTTCAAGAGCTTCTCGCCGGTCATGCCCGCGAGGCCGCCGACGACCACCGGCGAGATCGGCGTGTGCAGGCGTAGCATCGTCTCTTTCCATGCCGCCTCCGGTGCGGTCACAGACACCGGCACGCCCAACCGCTGGGTCAGCGCCACCTTCCAAAGAGGCAACTCGCCAAGACCCGTCAGCTGCACCGCCTGCACTTCAGTGCCCGGCAGCTCCTTGCGCACCGAGGCGCGGCTGCGCTCGATCTCCGCACCCAGCAGCTCGGCCGGATCGCTGCCCGAGGCTTGCCAATCGTGCACGCCCTGCCCGATGCTGCGGCTCGTCAGAATGCGGCCTTCGCCAATGAGCACCAAGTCGGTGCGCGTATCATCGACGTTCACCACGAGGCACGCCCCCGCAACGCCGGCTGCGCTGAGTTGTTGATACCAGCCCAGCACGCCCCAGGAGCTCACGGTCACCTGCCCGGCATTGCAGCCAGCGGCGCGCAGCGTAGCCAACTGTCGGTCTACCACCTCGCGCTGGCAAGCCACGATGGCCACGGTGCTGAACCCTTCCTGCTGCTGCAGGACATAGTAATCCATCACCGTCTGCTCGCGGGCGTAGGGCAGCTGCCCTTTGGCATACAGTTCCGCCATTTGGGCGACTTCGGCGGCAGCGGTGGCGGGAAAACGCACCAAGCGCGTGATCACTTGCTCGCGGGAAATGACGCTGATCACCGGCGCCCCGGCAACCTTGCCGGCCTGCTTGAGCATGCCGCGCAGCACGTCGCCGGGGTCGACGGCAGGGGCTAAGGCCTGACTATGGATCGCGCGCACCCGCCATTTGGCCCCGCGGCTTTCCGCCACCGCCACGCGCAGCGACGCGCGGGTCCATTCGACCACCAGTTTCAGCGCCATCTCAGGAGCTCCACGCGATGATGCAGGGGGCGACCATCGGCTCGCATGCAGTGCGCCGCACCACCGCCTCAACGGTGACCCGCACGGGCGGACGGTCAACGCCGCTGCCGTCCTTTTCCATGATCAAGCCTTCTGACACCACTGTAAACGTCTGCGAGGCGCTGCCGAACTCCTGCAGCCGCCCCTGCTCCTCGGCCGGCAGCGTGCCAGCCGAACCTAAACACTGATCTGCCGTCTGGATGAATGCTATCCCCTCAGCAAAACGAATGCCGCGCTGCCGGCAATCCGTCAGCGCGTCGGCCAGCGTCGGCAGCCCCATCGACGCCAGCAGCTCCGGGGAAATCGTATTGAGGTTCGGCTTCGCCGTGAGGCCATACGACACGCTGAGAAGACGTCGCATCTCACTGGAGTCTACATCATCGCGTAAGCCTGGAATGGCAAAGAGCTCCTCGAGGCGCGCGGCGGGGGCGTTCTTGGCCCGCCAGCCAGTCGGCTCATCCTCTTCATTCGCCGGCTGTGCGGAGTCAAGCGGGTCCATATCGGCATCCAACCAGTCCACCAAGGCCACGGCCGCGGCGCTGGGCGTCAGCAGCGTTTCCAGCGCGACGAACTGCCAACTCCCTATGTCGCTGGGGCTCGGCACGCTGTGCACGTTGAACTTGCGCTCCTCATCTTCGATGCTCACGGTCACGCGCGCCAGGCCGCTCAGCAGGTCGGCCCCATCCACCGGCCACTCCGCGACCCAGGTGCCGTCATCCGGGCTGCCGCTGCCAGGCTTCGCCCAATCATCTCCCAGCCAGTCATACACCTGGTTACCAGGCTCCAACGTTTCCAGGTCGCTCATCAAGATCCGCAGGGCCACATACACCCCGCCCCGGGCAAGGGCCGCCGCCCGTTCATGACTGATGCGGTAGCGCGCCAGACGCACCTCGGTGGAGAGATACCGCGCCACCGCCACGGCCAGCACCGACAGAATCGTGATGAGCCACAGGCTGATGATCAACAGCGAGCCGGTACGAGACGCCTGGCGGCTCATCTTACGGGCCGGCCGCTGGCGCATACGCTTCCAGCAGGCCATGCGGCACGGCCAGCACTCGCTGGATGCCGCGCCTGCCGAGACGGGTCAGCCGCATTTCCAGCAGCCGCGGCAAGGCCGCAGGGTCTGCCGGGTTATCCGGCCATACGGCCTGCCAGTTGAGCTGATCCTTTGGCTCTGTGTCGGCCAAATAAGCGTACCGCAGCGCGAAGCGCTCGCAATGCGCCAGCAGCCGCTCGGCCGCAGGAGGCTCGGCCGACAAGCGCACGGCTTCCAGCGATTGGCTCGTGCGCACCCACCAAGACACATCGTCCAGCAATTGGCAGCCATACGACACGAGGCGCACGCCGCTGACCGGATCGACGGCATACCAGCGCGCCCCGTCGGGGCCAAACTGCGGCGCCGGCAGCCCCGATGGGCCATACTCGCTCTCGTCCGCATAATAGCGCACAGCCTGCGCGAGATCACGCGCAAAACCCTCGAGGGCGGATTGCTCCTCCTCGAGCGCTTCGATGCGCCGCGTGGCCTCACGCCACACCGTGATCCCGCCGCGCAGATGCGCGGCCAGGCCCACGAAGAGAATCGCGATCATCGTGCCGGCGATGATCAGTTCAATAAACGTAAAGCCCTCCGGCGCACGCTTCATGGCTGCGGCCACTCATCAGGCACCCAGACCTTAGGCCACACGGTGGCGATCTTGACGGCACCACCGGCTCCCGCCGGGCCCTCCAGCGTCAGCACGACGCGCTGTGCGAGCGCTTCGCTTCGGCCCTCCACCTCGCGCGTCATGATCTCCCCGGCGGCCCACTGACACGCATACGCGCTCGCCCCGGCCCCCACCTGCCGCGTGCTCGCCATCGGCAGGGGGCTGGGCAAAAACAGCCCCAGCGACTCGGCCTCGGCGAGCTGTCCGCGGGCCT